>NZ_JAVJRX010000126.1:0-12068 GCF_040219735.1 Coleofasciculus sp. G1-WW12-02
AACTTTACCCCAGAAATGGGTGAAAACCGGAGGGGCAACCATACCCCTCCACCCCGAAAGGGGTATGCTTCTTAAACCGCTACCGCGTGTTCCTCCCTGGTCTAAAGACACAGGGTTTCCCACAACGAAGGATTTTTATGAATGTCACTGACTTAAAGCCCTGACACCCGCCCGGAGTTCAAACTCCGGGCTAAAAGCTCAAGTCCACTAAAGTGGACTAAAACTTTTAATCCGAATGGTACTAACTTAAAGCTGATATATAGTGCCTAACCTACGGTATAGCAAGAGTTCCGGCGATTCCAAAAGGCTTAAGTCAGTGCCATTATTCTTGGTCTAGTCAGCTAAAGCTGACTTTCGCTTGGGTTCCTTGGGTTTAAACCCAAGGCTAACTACTCATTCTCAGGATAGACGAGAAACTAACTTCCCCTGGATAGCCTATAGGCATTGAGTGCTAGAGATGAACTGATGAAAACTCCTAAATCCTCCGATACTAGACCGACTGACTTAGAAACACCCGGCGATATTGAGCAGCCGTATGCATCGGGTGAAAAATCCAACCAAGCTTCTACCAATACCGCTAATAATCAGACGGATGCCGACATTTTACGAGAGCAGGCTATCTCGGATGCACAAGCAAGAGATGACTTGCAAGCGAAGCAAGAAGATATGGAATGAAAAGCTAAATAGGGCTTGCTGAAAAACTCAGAAACCTTGAAAAGTAAACGTTCTCAGGACACTCAAAGGTTTATCAAGTGTCAGAAATAAGCTGGGATACGATAAAAACGAATGCACTTGTTGAACTGAGACAGTAGAATTGAGGGGTTGAAGTCACGGGAAAATCCTTCTCTGTTCAATCACCAATGGCAATTCTGAGAAAATGATACTTAATTTATCATTTTTTTTATTGGATTTCATGCCATTCAAGATGAAAATTGATCTAGAACAATATACAGACAATTTTCAATCTGGATTCCTATGATACTTACAACAGAACAACAGCTTGCCGCCAAAGTTCGGGCTGACTTCCCGATTTTGCAAGATAAAATTAACGGTAAACCTTTAGTTTACCTCGATAATGCCTCAACCTCCCAAAAACCTTTACAAGTTCTTAAGACTTGGCAGAACTACTATGAGCATACTAACGCCAATGCTCACCGAGGCATTCATACCCTAAGTTCCAACGCTACCGAAGCCTACGAAAACGCGCGGCAAAAAATTGCCACATTTATTAATGCCACATCTGCCCAAGAAATCATCTATACGCGCAACGCCACAGAAGGAATTAATATAGTCGCATCCACTTGGGGAGGAAAAAACTTACAGCCTGGAGATGAAATCATTCTCTCGGTGATGGAACACCACAGCAATCTGATCCCGTGGCAACAGATTGCCCAACGCACAGGTGCTGTGTTAAAGTTTGTCGAATTGACCGATACCCAAGAATTTAACTTAGAGCAGTTTAAAACTCTACTCTCCAATCGAACGAAACTGGTATCCATTGTTCATGTTTCTAACACCTTGGGATGTATCAACCCAATCCAAGACATTACCGCACTGGCGCATCACTATGGCGCAAAAGTATTAATTGATGCTTGTCAAAGTACACCCCACCTAAAACTTGACGTACAAGCCATTGATTGCGATTGGTTAGCGGCGTCGGGACACAAAATGTGCGCTCCCACAGGGATTGGTTTCCTGTATGGGAAATTAGAGGTTCTCAGAGAAATGCCGCCATTTTTAGGGGGAGGGAAGATGATAACCGAGGTTTTTTTAGATCATGCCACCTACGCCGATATCCCCTACCGTTTTGAAGCCGGAACTCCCGCCACTGGCGAAGCGATCGCGCTGGGTGCAGCCGTGGATTATCTCACCGCTATTGGTATGGACAAAATCGAGGCGTATGAACATGAACTGACTACCTATTTGTTTGAGCAATTAAACACCATTCCCAGTCTGACAATTTATGGTCCTAAACCAAAAGCTGATGGGAGTGGTAGAGCCGCTTTAGCCTCATTTACCTGCGGAACGATTAACCCTTATCAGTTAGCTCAAGTGTTGGATAAAACGGGCATTGCGATTCGGGCGGGTCAATATTGTACTCAACCCTTGCACCGGATTTTAGGGGTTCCTTGCACGGCTCGCGTGAGTCCCTATTTCTATAATACCCGCGAGGAGATTGATACATTTATTTGTGCGTTGAAAGAGGCGATTCCCTTTGTGATAGCGCTTCAATGTCAGGCAAGATAAAGAATAAATCATCGGGTTATCGCCATTTGTCCCAATTGCAGCCGTTCTGAATAATTGAGGATTTTTTTGCCACGTTCAGGTGGAGAATGGTTTAATTTTAATAAAATTATGGGACAGATTAGGTGCAAAGATGCCGGGTCTTCCGTAGTTGGTGTGCTAAATTGTTAGTTTGAGTTGCTAAAATATTGGACAGCAATAGCTTTAGCCATTTATCGCCGAATTTCATTTTTTTTGAGGATCTTAGGCGCTACAGTCTTTATGGTGATTGCTTTTGAGATATTAAAACTGGTAGTTTAGCACACTAAGTACGGAAGACCCATCATGATTGGCTGCGAGATTATCAACCTGTCACGTTAAAGGCGCAAACGAGGCTAACTCAGGGAATCACTCCAGCATTAGCTGGGGTAGTTGAGGATTGTTCGGTGTTTCAGATGAAAAAATTTGTGGTGTTACAAACAACTTGTATAAGTCAATTCTAGGGGCGGGTTTAGCCACTAAAACAAGCTTGTTACCAACAGATTGGCGTTTCATGAACCTTTAGTGAGGCAATATACAGGTTTGGCTGTGGGTTGATTCAAAGTTCATTGGGGAGTAGTTTAGAAAAATAGACCTTTTTACCCCCCCTAGCCCCCCCTTGCTAAGGGGGGGAACTGAAAAAACAGAAACCTTTGCTCAGAGGGGAACTGAAAAAACAGACACAATCAACTATGACTAAACTTTACAACAGAACCTCTGAGAAGGAAAAACGACAAGTATTACGCCAGAATATGACTTCTGCAGAAAAACGTCTGTGGTCGCATCTAAAAGGGAAGCAGATAGAAGGCTGTAAGTTTCGGCGACAGTACAGTGTTGCTCAGTTTGTCATTGATTTTTACAGTCCAGAAATTAAATTAGCAATCGAAGTAGATGGAGATAGTCATTTTCAAGCAGGAGTACCAGAATACGACAAAGAAAGACAACAGTTTATCGAGTCAACTAGAATTAGTTTTCTGCGATTTACTAATGATGATGTACAGAGCAACCTATCAAGTGGGTGTGAAGTTATTAGACATAAAATTATGGACTTGAGACAAGAACAAAATATTTAGCCCCCCCTTAGCAAGGAGGGGTTGGGGGGGTATAAATGTATCACTCCAAAACTCTGGATGCTCTAGATAGGGATTCATCCTTGGAAATAGGGAAGGCATAAGTAGACTAGGGCGGGCATCGTTTTGATAGTTTTATGATACTTTCAGATATAATCAAAGGTTGACAGTAAAACGGTTTCAGGAGAAAAAACGTAAGTGCTAACCCTTGGCGTCAACATTGATCACATCGCCACCATTCGACAAGCACGGCGCACAGTAGAACCCGATCCGGTGGCGGCGGCGGTGTTAGCCGAATTAGCGGGTGCTGATGGGATTACGGCACACCTGCGGGAAGATCGACGCCATATCCAAGATCGGGATATCCGACTCTTGCGTCAGACGGTGCGAACTCACTTAAATATGGAAATGGCACCGACAGAGGAAATGGTCGCGATCGCACTCGATATTAAACCAGACTATATTACCCTAGTTCCAGAACGGCGGGAGGAAGTCACCACTGAGGGAGGATTAGATATTGCGGGTCAAAAATCCCGTCTCGGTGAAGTAGTGGCTCAGTTGCAAGAGGCAGGAATTCCCGTTAGTCTATTTATCGATGCTGATCCTGCCCAGATCGAAGCCTCGGCAGCCATTAACGCCAAGTTTATCGAACTGCATACGGGATCGTATGCAGAAGCCAAAGACGAAGCCAGTCGCCAAACGCAACTGGAACTCTTAGCCAAAGGATGCCAAGATGCGATCGCGGCTGGGTTGCGTGTGAATGCAGGTCATGGTTTAACCTATTGGAATGTCTACCCAGTAGCTTGTTTACCGGGGATGGAAGAACTTAATATTGGTCATAGCATTATCGCACGAGCCTCACTCGTTGGATTAGAACGAGCCGTTCGGGAAATGAAACAAGCCATGCTGAGAAAAGATGAGGTTAAAACCATGCCCAACTAGCGAAGTGAAGGGTCAAACCTCTATCAATTGATCGGGGCGGGCGCGAGTTACATCTGGGTCAAAAAGAGATGATAGTCGTGAAACCCACCCCTACACAATCAAAACGTTCCCAATCACCCAGTTAAAACCATGCAAACCTATTACTATCTAGTCGCCAGTCAACGCTTCTTACTTGAAGAAGAACCCTTTGAAGAAGTTCTTAGAGAACGAACAAAAGACTACCAAGATAAAGGAAAAGAGATTGACTTTTGGCTGGTCAAACAACCCGCATTTTTAGAGGCTCCAGAAATGGCGCAAGTCAAACAAGAATGTCCTCAACTTACTGCCGCTATTATTTCAACCAACCCTAAATTTATTACCTGGTTAAAGCTGCGCTTAGAATTCGTCAAAACCGGAGAATTTCAAGCCCCATCGGATACAATTCCTGACCCGATCGCGTCCTTAGCTTCTGTATCATAAACGAGGTTTCTCGTCAAACCCCACCCCTAAAAACAATAAGCTGGGGCAGCTAACCAAGAAATAAGTACACCTAAGATTGAACCCACAATCACTTGAAACGGGGTATGCCCCAGCAATTCCTTGAGGCGATCCTCATTAAACTGTTTGCCTTCTTGAAATAACTCATCAATAATTTGATTAAGGATACGAGCTTGCTTACCTGCGGCTTGTCGAACCCCTGCGGCATCGTACATAACAATGATTGCAAAAATCGTCGCGATCGCAAAATCAGGAGATGCCCATCCTATTGTTTGTCCCACACCCGCAGCTAGGGCGGTAACTAGGGCTGAATGAGCGCTAGGCATCCCCCCAGTCGTCACTAGAGTGCGGAGATTAAATTTCCGATCTTTTGTTAACTCGACCAGTAGCTTCAGGAGTTGAGCCACTAAACAAGCAATCAGCGCAACCAGTAGTACCTGGTTGTTTAGGATATTGCTAAAATCCTGCATCGTGTTTCAGTTAAAATGGGTTGTTGATCAACGGATGTTTAAGCAGTCACAAATTACAAGGAGTTGCTCTTGAATTCCCTGTTCCCTGTTCCCTGTTCCCTGTTCCCTTATTCCTTATTCCCCGACAAAAAACTAATAAGTTCGTGCGGTAATAAAATCAGCCAGAGCAATTAAGGGTTGAGAACGCTCACCAAATGGTTCAAGTTGGGCAATAGCCTCTTCAATCAACTCTTGAGCTTTAGCTTTAGAAGCCTCTAGTCCCCAGAGGCTAGGATAGGTTGCTTTCTGCGCTTGCAGGTCTTTCCCAGCAGTTTTGCCTAATTCCTCCTGAGTTGCGGTGATGTCCAGGATATCATCAATAATTTGAAACGCTAAACCAATATTTTGAGCATAGCGAGACAGGCGTTCTATATCCGCATCGGTTGCACCCGCCAAAATTCCGCCACAGACGACGCAGCTTTCCAGCAACGCTCCGGTTTTATGGGTATGAATGTAATGAAGGGTTTCCTCTTGAATATCCGATTTTCCCTCGGATTCCAAGTCAACCACTTGACCCCCAACCAATCCAGCCGCACCTACGGTTTGACCTAGACGAGCAATTACCTGCAACACCTGCTTGGCTGGAACTCCCTGAGTTTGAGCGGCAACATATTCAAAGGCATACGCCAGCAAACCATCACCAGCCAAAATCGCCATATCCTCACCGTAAACCTTATGGTTGGTGAGTTTACCCCGACGGTAGTCGTCGTTATCCATAGCGGGAAGGTCATCATGGATTAACGACATCGTGTGGAGCATTTCCAGGGCGCAGGCGGTTGGCATTGCCATTTCAATCGTGCCACCCATCAGTTCACAGGTTGCCAGACAAAGAATCGGACGTAGTCGTTTCCCCCCAGCTAAGAGAGAATAGCGCATTGCCTCATAAATCTTTTCCGGATAACCTAGGGGTAAAGAACGGTCTAAAGCAACCTCAACTAGAGCTTGCCGCTCTTTGAGATAGGTTGATAAATCAAAGGCTGGGGGTTCCCCATTGGGGGCAGGTCGCCCATCTGTTGCTACCATGCCATCATTCCTTAAATCGTCTTTTCACTGTCTTAACAATTCTACGAGCCTAGGGGCGTTATGAGTTAGCCCTGGTATAGCTGAAAACAGTATTTTGCAATAACATCGTCACCGTCATCGGTCCAACGCCACCAGGAACCGGGGTGATAAATTGGGTCATATCCCGAATGGCATCAAAATCCACATCACCCACCAACCGGGATTTTCCCTGAGTATCGGTGACGCGATTGATACCCACATCAATCACAATGGCATTTGGTTTAACCTGATCCGCCGTAATTAGATTAGGGCGTCCGACTGCAGCAATCAAGATATCCGCCTGACGGGTCAGTTCAGCCAAATTTTGCGTGCGCGAATGGGCGATGGTTACTGTAGCATCCGCTTCGAGTAACATGAGTGCGATGGGTTTACCGACCAAAATACTTCGCCCCACGACAACAGCATTTTTCCCTTTCACATCAATCTGGTACTCCCGCAACAGGCGCATCACTCCCGCTGGGGTGCAGCTTCGCAGTCCAGTTTCACCTCGCAGCAGACGCCCTAGATTTAGGGGATGCAGTCCATCGACATCTTTATCAGGATTAATTTGATGCAGTAAATAGACGCTATTTAGATTTTCGGGTAAAGGAAGTTGCAGGAGGATACCATCGACGTTTGGGTCTTGATTGAGACGGTGAATGGCTTGCTCGACCTCGGCTTGAGAGACATCAGCCGGAAAATGTTGCCCAAAGGAGGCAATTCCCACTTTGGCACAGGCGCGTTCCTTATTCCGCACGTAGGTAGCGCTAGCCTGGTCATCGCCGACCATTAGCACCGCTAATCCAGGTGGGCGTCCATAGGTTGATTTGAGCCGTTCTACTTCCGCTTTGAGCTGATCTTGAATACGTTGAGCCAGGGCTTTGCCATCCAGTAACTGAGGGTAAACAGATTTCATCGCTTTACCTCGTGAGACTCCGGCTTCAGCGAAGCAAGCCGGAGAGGGATAGAGGTCAAACCGAACCGCTCGACGCGGCGAGGTTTGACAATCCAGTTGTAGGCACGACGATTAACCCCGTGCTTCGCTGCAACAACTGGACTTTTTTAGCACTAAATTGTCCTAGTCGTTTCCAGTTAACATCGCTAACTGAAACCTGCTTTTTGGTGTCTCCAGAACACCAACCGATGTAAGTTTTTCCGGCTTTTTCGGCTATAACCTTATCGCCCTTTCTGAACCCATGGCGGGTAACTGTGCCGCCATACTTGCGCCGTTTGCCTCCCCTGGACGGAACACACAGGTGTAACTGTCTACGGCTGATTGGCGGTCTGCGGACTATTGCAAAGGGTGCAGGTGTGATCTGAACATTGCCACACCATCCGCCATGCTTGGCATTGTCTGAGTGCCATTCCTGCCATCGGATGAACTCAAACGCCGCCAAGGTAACACCATCAACAGCATGGGTTACTGGTGTCTGATTAGCCTTGTTTTTCTTATCCTTAGCTAACCCTAGCCACTGTCTAAGCTGGCTAGTTCCATGACCATCCCTTTGCCATCCTTGGTGAGTCGTGACGGGGGCTAGTTCAGACAGCCAAGTCAGCATTTGCCTTTGTCCTATCATGACTGGAGAGAACCCAACGCCAGACCGAGCCGACTTGCGACCACTGGTTCTGTCCACATCAGCCATGACTAACTCATAGTGAATGGCACTAATGGGGAACAGCTTAAACAACTCCTTGAGTACCCGTAACTCTAGCTGCTTGTTGGCTCGAATAGAGGGGGGTAGCTTTTTTTGTTTGCGGTTATCAAACCTTTTTTGGCGGTGGCATCGTTCAGAGTAAGGTAGCTTCCGGTTAATCCGTCTACCGCGTCTAGCTCGACGCATGACGCGCCGCAACTCCATCCGTTCTTTAACTGTCTTAAACGGTAAGACTAAATGCCCCATCCAAAGGGTAAAGGAACCCGACTGAACCCCGATTCCGGAATAATGCTTGCCAGGATCTATACCCACGGCTATAGGTTGAACATTCTCTTGTGCGTCAAAGGTTAACTGAATGGCAAAGCATTCTAAGTCGTTATGTACCACCTTGGCTTTACCCTCCTTTAGCCAACGTCTAGTGCGGCTAGGCTTGGTGGGCATTAAAGGCTTACCCGACTTTGATAAAACTGGTACTCGTAACATGGTGATAAACCTCACGAGTGAAAGTGTTTAGTCCCTTCCCGCATCTAAACCAAGATGTCCTGTACAGACGCCCCGGCTGGGCGTCTCTACGGCGACTTGACAAAAAGTCTTAGAGTGATCCGGACTAGGGAAGTATCCGGAAGTCTGTACCAGGTTTAGACTCGATGCGGATATTCAACGCTTACGTTGCCAGATTTGTCTCTAGCAATCCCTAACAGAGCAGCGATAGCTAGGTTAGGGTTGTTGAATAATATTTCGCGGCTGGATACCTCTCTCTGCCATACCAATAAGCATGGACGAAGACGAAAGCCACGCCTCCTAAGTAAGTGAACTGATTCAAAAGTGGTGGGTAGAAAGAGGTGCAGTTTCTACCCAATTGCCCAATGGTTTTTGGGCGTCTTCCCCGCACGGAGTAACGTTAGCTTCGCCAAAGTTATGTCTCGGTACTTTCTCCACCACACTGGCTTTTCCCTATGACCTGTTTAATGGTGGGGTTCTAGAGCAGGGAACTAGCTACGCATTCCCTGGTAGGAACTTTAACACTTGGACATAACGTAGTTCTGTGAGAACCTAGGCTGGTCAACATAAACTTTTTCAAGCTTCGTCTATAGCTAGACTATAGGCGGGGTAGTTGACGGGCAGGTTAACAGACATCTAAGGACTTTGATTATTGTACGGGCAGTGGTGCCACTGCTCAGTATTCAATTCTCAACTATCTAAGCTATAACCGGGATGTAAACCGTTTAGCGTGGGGAACAGTTACGGCAATGTCTGCTCAAAACGACCATCGCTCACGTCTTTGCTCGTCAATTCCAATCCGCCAAAGGTCAACTATGTTTTATCTCCTGCCAATGTGCGTTTTACTGTTTGGGGGAGGACTGGTGAGTTGTAGCAATGTCCCCCTGCTGGGTACTCCGAATGGTATGGGTAACGCTCATACCGTAGATCTCACAGCGATTGGTGAGATCCAATCTGCTCAGAATGCCAATACGGTGCTTTATCTTCAAGGTCAAGTCATCGCCCAAGCCCCTTTTTTAAACTCCGGGGCTTATCAACTTCAGGATACCACGGGTAAAATTTGGGTCGTGAGCAATCAAGAACTTCCCAATGTGGGTGACCAGCTTTTAATTGGGGGACAGATACAATTTCAAAGTATTCCCATTGGTGGACAGGAAATGGGTGAAGTCTATCTTCAGGAAACAGAACAGCTCGAGCGGAAGGCTGAATAATTTTGTCATTCGTTATTTGTTATTGGTAAGAATGAAGAGCCAATCTATTGAAGTCGCGATCGCGATTCTCTACCGTTCGGGACGGTTTCTCATGCAGCTTAGGAACGACATCCCTGGCATTCTTTATCCGGGGTGCTGGGGATTTTTTGGCGGTCATATTGAGCCAGGAGAAACTCCAGAGGTGGCGATGCGCCGAGAATTACTCGAAGAAATTTCCTATACTCCTCCCCAATTGGCAAAGTTTGATTGCTATAATGATTCCCACGTTATTCGTCATATATTCCATGCCCCTTTAACGGTGGAATTGAATCAATTGGTATTACAAGAAGGCTGGGATCTGGGTTTATTGACGCCCGAAGACATTAAGACAGGTCAGGCTTATTCGGAAATAGCGGGTCAGGTGCGTCCCCTGGGGCAACCTCACCAGACAATTTTATTAGATTTTTTGGCGAGGAAACCTTACCAATGACCCTGACGCGACTGCGATTGCCTCATCTTTTACGTTTTAGCCAATATGCCAGCCTGTCAATGAAACTCATGGCGGTGGGAGTGGTGATTACCTCTGTTTTTATCCTCATCGCTATTTTCGCTCCTGCCTTTCAAGCATGGGGATGGCTACAAGATCCCACCGCATCCCTGATCAACCCCATCCACGAACCCCCTGGTAGCGAACATTGGTTCGGTACTACACGCCAAGGTTATGATGTCTTCTCCCGCACCGTATTTGGTTCCCAAGCGGCGTTAAAGGTGGTGATTCTGGCAACCAGCTTGAGTTTAATCATTGGTGTTCCTTTGGGGTTAGTTAGTGGATATCTAGGCGGCAGATTAGATCGGGTGTTGCTGTTTTTGATGGATACGATCTATACCTTGCCCGGATTGCTGCTATCCATTACCCTAGCCTTTGTCGTGGGGCGAGGCGTTTTCAATGCCGCGATCGCACTGAGTATTTCTTACGTTCCCCAATATTATCGCGTTGTCCGTAACCATACCGCCAGCGTCAAAACTGAATTATTTATCGAAGCCGCGCAAGCCATGGGTGCTTCCCCTAGGCGGGTTCTCTCCCGTTACCTATTTCTCAATGTAATTCAAAGCGTCCCGGTTTTATTTACCCTCAACGCCGCCGACGCTATTTTAATCTTAGGTGGACTGGGATTCTTGGGACTGGGACTACCGGAAGAAACTCCAGAATGGGGACATGATTTGCGTCAAGCGCTGGATGCTTTACCCACAGGCATTTGGTGGACAGCTTTATTCCCCGGTTTAGCGATGACATCCATGGTTATTGGCTTATCGTTATTGGGAGAAGGGTTAACGGAGATTATCAACCCCCGTTGGCAAGAGGGAAGATAAGGGTGCTGGGGTGCAGGGGTACAGGGGTACAGGGGTAAATTCGTAGGGGCGAAGCATTCGCGCCCAAATCTATCGGTTTTCTGCCAACATTTCAACGCGAATGCTTCGCCCAATCCCCAACCCCCAATTACCTGTTCCCCAATTCCAAAGGAACCGGAAGTCATCTTACTCTCGTCGAATAATCAAGACATAGCTTTACAAGCTGGGTATTTGACCAGCCGATTTGTATGAAATTTAGCCAAAACCAGTCTATACGTTTCGCCGTCATTGGCGGGTTATTACTCATTCCCGTTGCTAGTGCAGGGTTCTGGTGGACAGGTTCATATCAAGTCCGGTTAATTAACCATAATAACGATACTGTCACAGCAAGGGGTTGGGGCTTTTTTAGTATGGGTGATTTGGCGGACGAAATATCAGTCGCCCAACTGCCTAAACAAGGAAATGTATCTCAAGATAGTCCATTCCTCTCTCCGATTCATCCCGATGAACCCGTTGACGATACCCTCAACGAACGCTTTTCTCTCTCAAATTCCCTAGAACGAATTCAACAAATTAAGAACGCCCTGTCCAGCTTTCGGCAGTTAACCGAAACCAGCCAACCCATTTTAGGCGGGAGCAAAATTGCGGAAATTGGTCATACCGACTGGGAAACGCAGCACCTGGGCTTTCCCAATTGGGTGGATTCTGTAGAAGGTACGCTTAAAAAACAAGCGTATCAGATTGCTAAACTCGAATTTGAACTTGCCCAAGAACAATACCAATATGGTGAAATTTCTCAAGCTGTTTTAAGTCAGAAAGAAGCCAATTATCGCCGCGCCGAACAAGACTTCCAAGAGTTTTGGAATTCATTGAATATTGCCGATTAAGGTGGTTTAAAATTTAGACTTTTCCCTGTTCCCTATTCCCTGACGTAAGGATTCAGGGGTCGTGGAAATCCGATGAAGGGGGAAGGCTTCGCCTCGTTTTGGCTATGAGTCGAGTACAGCAGTTTGGCAGAGGCGAAGGCTTGCCCCTTTTGCTCCGGCACGGAGAGAACTAACTGAGTGGGGA
>NZ_JAVJRX010000127.1:0-6961 GCF_040219735.1 Coleofasciculus sp. G1-WW12-02
TTTGATATTTCCACATCTATCCAGAAGCTTCAAATCATTAACCACAAATACTGCACACCAATCCATCGGCATGATGGCTATAGTTATGCCACATAATCCACTTTTGTCCATTGATTTAATGACTAGAGGCGCACCGATCGCCTTTTCCTAGAGGAACGCTATAAAACCCCATATCCCAGGCTCTTGTAGCATTCTCAATCATGGCAACCTCCTGGCGCTGACACCCTAACAAAGTCGCCACCGCATCATAAACCCGTTCCACTGCCTCAAATTGCTGTGCCGCCGCTTCATATCCACCGATTTGGGCTTCTAACTGTAAATGTCCAACCACAGCCTCTAAAACCGACTCTGGCATTAATGCTGCACCCGCATTATTGAAATGTAAAACAGTCTCACAGCCCGGTGTGTCTTGACGGGCGCCTTGCCAATCCAATGTCATGAGCAAAAATTATGTTACCTTAGGAAGGTTGTCACAAATCGCACATTCAGGGTTTCGGGTGTTTCCCTCACAGGAAATCCGCCTGAATGGAGGATAAACCCGAATTAAGGAGTTTAAACTAATTATGCCAGTCGTCTCTTTGGCTCAAATGATGGAGGCAGGGGTTCACTTTGGTCATCAGACCCGCCGTTGGAACCCGAAGATGGATCAGTACATTTATACTGCCCGAAATGGAGTTCATATCATTGACTTGGTGCAAACTGCCCAGTTGATGGAAGAAGCCTACAGCTATATGCGAACCGCTGTAGAGCAAGGTAAACGCTGTCTTTTTGTCGGTACAAAGCGGCAAGCGGCGGGAATTATTGCCCAAGAAGCCAGTCGTTGTGGCGCGTACTACGTCAACCAACGCTGGTTGGGTGGAATGTTGACCAACTGGGAAACGATTAAAGGGCGGGTTGAACGACTCAAAGAACTCGAACGCCGCGAAGAAAGTGGTGCTCTTGACCTCTTGCCGAAAAAAGAAGCAGCCGTACTGCGCCGTGAACTGGGTAAGCTGCAAAAATATCTGGGTGGCATCAAAATGATGCGGCGAATCCCCGACATTGTCGTCATCATTGACCAGCGCCGGGAATACAATGCCATCAAAGAGTGTGAAAAACTCGGCATTCCCGTGGTGTCGATGCTTGATACGAATTGTGACCCGGATGTGGTAGATATTCCGATTCCCGCGAATGACGATGCGATTCGGTCGATTAAACTAATTATTGGCAAGTTAGCCGATGCCATCTATGAAGGGCGTCACGGTGAACTGGAGGTAGACGAAGAGGAGCGAGAGTTTGCCCAAGCCCTAGACGAGATGGAAGACGATTACAGCGACGATGTGGACTCCTTTGAGTCAGACATGGAGGAAGTTGAGGACAGCGCCAAGGAAGTTGAGGACAGCGCCGAGGAAGTTGAGGACAGCGCCAAGGAAGTTGAGGACAGCGCCGAGGAAGTTGAGGACAGCGCCGAGGAAGTTGAGGACAGCGCCAAGGAGGACGAGGACAGCGCCGAGGAAGTTGAGGACAGCGCCAAGGAGGACGAGGACAGCGCCAAGGAGGACGAGGACAGCGAAGAATAAGCAATGATGCATTTGTAGGTCTACCCGATACACTGGGGTTATCTGTCCGTTGTTCATCGGCACTGACAAACAACAAAGGAGGAATAAAGGCAAGATGGCGGAAATATCAGCAAAACTCGTCAAAGAGTTACGAGAAAAAACTGGCGCAGGCATGATGGACTGCAAAAAAGCGCTCAAAGAAAATGACGGCGATATGACCAAAGCCATCGAATGGCTACGTCAGAAAGGGATTGCTTCAGCCGAGAAAAAATCCGGTCGGGTGGCGGCTGAAGGAATTATCGGTAGCTATATCCACACGGGGGGACGAGTTGGTGTCTTAGTGGAAGTTAACTGCGAGACGGATTTTGTTGCCCGTCGCGAGGAATTCCAAGCCTTGGTTAAGGATATCGCGATGCAAGTTGCGGCTTGTCCGAATGTCGAGTATGTGTCTGTGGACGATATCCCAGCCGCTGTTGCCCAAAGGGAAAAAGAAATTGAAATGGGGCGCGATGACCTGGCAAAGAAACCGGATAATATTAAGGAGAAGATTGTTCAGGGTCGGATTGAGAAACGGTTGAAAGAATTATCGTTAATTGATCAACCCTACATCCGGGATCAAAGCAAGTCCGTCGAAGAGTTGGTCAAAGAAACCATTTCCCTGTTGGGGGAAAATATCCAAGTACGTCGCTTTACCCGTTATGTTTTGGGTGAGGGGATTGAATCAGAATAAACTCACTTCGCTCAAGAAGTAGCCGCCCAGACAGGTCAACCAAAATAGACACTCAACTCTTGTGTATCGTGGTGTCCACCAGAAATATAGAGACGTTGCAGGTAACGTCTCTATATTTCTAGAGAAAGTAGAATGTGGGGTGTCGGCTTGCGCCCTGCCCTTGTGGGAAAAAATTTTCAATCTCGTAGTGGACTGACACAGCTAAAATGTTGGAATAGGTTGTAGGTTGGGTTGGCGCATGTTACTAGGGCGGAATCTAGGGATTTAACCCTTACTACAAGCTGAATCTAATCTATCAATTTAGGTGTGCCACGCCGCCATCGTGGGTTAGGTGGAATTGAAGAAACTATCCGCCGTAACCCACCCATATTCAGGCGATAAATGTATTAAAATTGACTGAATTTTTGGGTAGATGTTGGGTTCAACTGTGCAATTAAATTAAGCGAGTTCGTAGTTAGGGATGTGAGCCTTTAATTCCTTGAATAAAATTTTACAAATATTTACAGATAAGCGATGGTGCAGGCTCCCTCGTGATTTATCCGAGGGATGAAACCAAGCAAGGCGTTTAGCCTAGCAACTTTAGTTGCTTTTTTTGTTGGATTTAGGTACAATAGTGACGTGAGAAACAG
The DNA here is from genome assembly GCF_040219735.1 of Coleofasciculus sp. G1-WW12-02. NCBI lineage: Bacteria > Bacillati > Cyanobacteriota > Cyanophyceae > Coleofasciculales > Coleofasciculaceae > Coleofasciculus > Coleofasciculus sp. G1-WW12-02. The sequence goes on from NZ_JAVJRX010000127.1 coordinate 2,898, forward strand.
AGTTTGTAGGTGATAACTCTGTATACATAAAAACCTTCTGAAAAACATAAATGGTGTAATTGGTCTTGCTAGGATTTCAAACGAGCCAAAATTCGTACAATGCCGATTTTCTCAGTCGGAATAGCATTTTTGTAAAAACTAAATAGTTAATAAGTACCGTAGGGCATACGGAAACTTCCTAATTAATTTAGGTAAAAGCTTGGAGAGCTACCCGAAAAAGTGGAGTTCTAGATATTAAGTGATATTCGAGTTGGCTTCGGGTAGGACATAATTGTGTAAGACCTAATTAGAGGTGACTCGAAAGGGCAACGATTAGCTCAAGAATTCCCCGTATTTTAAGCGGGGGAGTGTCAATAAGGGGTGTCAACTTCGTCGGGGGATAATATCATGTTCGGTTGAATACTTACATTTTGATATCGCCCAAGGCAAATGACAGTGAACGCAGTTGAACGCATTGAGCAGGATTTAGCTAAGATGGAGGAAGCGAGCGCACATCTGGCTTCCCAACTCCACGACAGTTACGCCACCTATGTGACCCTGTTGGGGCAAACGGTGCAAAAACATTTGAAACAGGCAAGTTATCAGGTTTGTACTCAAGGCTATCCAGACGCATTTTTAAGTTTGTCCTTCAATCAGCGCCAAAATCTACAGCAAGCCTTGCGTCAGCTTGGTAAGGAAGGACAAGAGGAGTTAATCTTACACCTACAGCTTCCTCAAGACCTATCATCAATCCTGGAAGACGAGGATTTAGAACCCATAGCGGAGTCAACGGAATCCTCGGCTGAAACCACAGCAAACCATTCCCCAGATTCAGCCCTAGCCCCACAAAAACCGATTCTGCCCAATCAACTGCTACAGTGGCAAGAGATGCTAGAAGATAAAATTGCTCTCACCTTGCAAACTGTTTCCGTGAAGACCAATCATCTTTTACAACAAGAGGGTATTATTCCCGATAAACTACCACCAACTGTCCTGGAAGCGGCAACCAAAGCAGATGCGGCGGGTGAAAGCAGTCCCGGTTCAAATCTACTCAACCTTTTAGTCGAAACCCAAAGGTCGGATGATGACGATGATACAACCCTAACCCGAATTGTTGCGGTTAACCTGCGCCTATCCGAAATTGAGTTTACTGAACCGCAATTAGTCAAAGTGCGGAATCAAATTCGGCACCTGATTGCCCATACCACTAAATTTCAGCAACAGTATCGCAAAAAACAACGGGAGTGGACAGTGGTTCAAGCCGAAGCCGCATGGCGTGCGAGTTGGTTTGAGGATTAGTCATTCGTCATTGGTTATTGGTCATTTGTCATTCATAATTCAGAAATTGTGGGTACAGAATTTCCAGATTGGACACGATTACAAAAAGCACTTTCTGTCGAAGCAGAAAAGGGCTTTACTGATTTGCAGGGGAATCAGTACCGTTTTAGTGAATTTCTCTGCCTCAGTTTAGGGAAAACACCAGACGGACTTCTACCTGTGGAACGGCGCAAATGGCAGTCCATTGCGGCTGAGTTTGGGCGTTATGATCATAAGACTGTTGAAGACCGTCAACATCTGGTAGCTGATACACGACAGTTTCTCCACAAGCTGCAACAGGAAATTCAGCGTCGGGAATGGGAAAAGACTCATCCGCCTCAAACCCCAACCGTTAAATCCCCCCGGACTACGCCTCTGGTTGCGGAAACATCAACGTTAAACGTCAATTGTACCCTGGACTCACCTTTGTCCGAGTTACCCGATATTGGTCGTCGCCGCAGTGATTATTTAGGGCGTTTGGGATTATATACGGTGCGAGATATGCTCTACTATTATCCGAGGGATCATATTGATTATGCCCGTCAGGTGAATATTAAGGATTTAGTCGCCGGGGAAACGGTAACGGTGGTGGGTACGGTGAAGCGTTGTAACTGTTTTACCAGCCCTCGGAATAAAAAGTTATCGATTTTCGAGTTATTACTTAAAGACAACACTGGTCAACTTAAACTGAATCGCTTCTTTGCCGGAAATCGCTACAATCATCGCGGTTGGCAAGAACAACAAAAGCGTCGCTATCCGGCGGGGGCGATTGTGGCGGCGTCAGGGTTAGTGAAAAAGAATAAGTATGGGATTACCCTAGATACCCCAGAAATTGAGGTTTTAGACCATTTGGGTGGGAGTATTGACTCCTTAAAAATTGGTCGAGTTATGCCCGTTTATCCTTTAACGGAAGGAGTTCCCGCCGATTGGGTGAGACAGGCGGTGATGGCGGCGTTACCTGCGGTGAATCAACTGCAAGAGCCATTGCCGAAGGGGATGCGCCAGCAGTATGATTTGATGGGCGTGAGTGATGCGATCGCGAATTTACACTTTCCCACAGATACAGATACCCTCAGCCGCGCCAGACGCCGCTTGGTCTTTGATGAGTTCTTCTATTTACAGTTAGGATTTCTCCAGCGGCGGAAAATGCAGCAGCAAATTCAATCCAGTGCCATTCTCGCGCCCACGGGGAAACTCGTTGAACAATTTTATCACCTGCTGCCCTTTGAACTCACCTGTGCCCAAAAACGGGTGGTCAACGATATTCTCAACGACTTACAAAAATCGAGTCCGATGAATCGTTTAGTCCAAGGGGATGTGGGTTCGGGGAAAACCGTGGTAGCTGTGATTGCGATTTTGGCGGCGATTCAGTCGGGGTATCAAGCCGCATTAATGGCACCAACGGAAGTATTAGCAGAACAGCATTATCGTAAATTAGTCAGTTGGTTTAATTTACTCCATCTACCCGTCGAATTGCTAACCGGTTCGGTGAAGGTGAAGAAGCGCCGGGAAATCCATTCCCAGTTAGAAACCGGGGAATTACCCCTGTTGGTAGGAACTCATGCATTAATTCAGGACCCCGTGAATTTTCAGCGCTTAGGATTGGTGGTGATTGATGAACAGCATCGGTTTGGCGTGGAACAACGGGCGCAGTTGCAACAAAAGGGACAATCCCCTCATGTGTTAACCATGACAGCTACACCGATTCCTCGGACACTGGCGTTAACCTTGCATGGGGATTTGGATGTGAGTCAGATTGATGAGTTACCGCCGGGACGCCAAACGATTCACACCACAGTATTAACCGGGAAAGAACGCCAAAACGCTTATGACTTGATGCGTCGAGAAATTGCCCAAGGGCGTCAAGCGTATATAGTCCTACCTTTAATTGAAGAATCAGAAAAACTGGATGTGCGATCGGCAGTAGAGGAGCATCAGCGACTCTCTGAGAGTATTTTCCCACAGTTTCAGGTGGGATTATTACATGGGCGGATGAGTTCAGCAGAAAAAGATGAGGCGCTGAATGCGTTTCGGGATAATCAGACGCAAATTATTGTCTCCACCACGGTGATTGAGGTGGGGGTAGATGTCCCGAATGCGACGGTGATGATGATTGAAAATGCGGAACGGTTTGGCTTGTCACAGTTGCACCAATTACGAGGGCGTGTGGGAAGGGGTTCCCATCAGTCCTATTGTTTATTAATGAGTGGGTCGAAAACTGATACAGCGCGTCAGCGTTTGGGGGTGTTGGAACAATCCCAGGATGGCTTTTTTATCTCGGAGATGGATATGCGGTTTCGCGGTCCTGGGGAGGTTTTAGGGCGGCGTCAGTCGGGGTTGGCGGATTTTGCCTTAGCCAGTTTGGTAGAAGACCAAGAGGTGTTGAATTTGGCAAGAGATGCGGCGGAGAAGATTGTGCTTGAGGATAAGGCGTTAGAGAGTTTGCCGTTAATTAAGGCGGAGTTGGACTATCGGTATTCTAAGTTAATGGGTGGGGCGATTTTAACGTAGTCGCGGAAGTCCTCACCCTCAACAGAGTAGGGTGAGGATGGACAGCGGGAAATCGGAGGAACGTAGATTTCCAAATTACCTAGCTAGATGCAATTTTTTAGTGTTATAATAACAGTAACCCACTTAGGTCTACATGGTTTGGCATGGGCTGAAGATAGTCGGGCTAGGTGTGATAGAGATGTAGTCCTTGCGCGTTAATGAACTCGACCACCGTTCGCTTTTATAGCGTCCTCCAAAAGAATAGCGCAAGATGCCAA
>NZ_JAVJRX010000128.1:0-14046 GCF_040219735.1 Coleofasciculus sp. G1-WW12-02
GACTTGTATTTACATTACCACAATAGTAGAACGTTATCCGAATTATTTGACTGGCGAATTTATTCGCTACCTAGACGGTTCGCTCGGTTTCATCTCCCAGCTAAAGAGCGTGGGAGCCTTCACCCATCGCTTTTCCGGTAAGACAGAATTGGTGCAGCATGTCGGATATACGGTATAGTGTGAAGTTGCGGTTCTATCGGTTGTGACATCACGACCAAACCGCCGACGTGCAAAGCGAGGGTTTAAGCAGCGTGGTTCAAACGCCATTACGACAGTCTGACAATTCACTCCATCCGGATGGGGCGAATTCCCCAGCCTCAGCGCCAACCTCAGTGGGAGATTGGCTCGCCTCTGTCGCCCAACGGATCATAGCAGGCGATCGCATCAATCGAGAGGAAGCGCTGAAACTGGCGCAGATAGAGGGACAAGACAATATTCTGCTCCTATGTGAAGCGGCTGATCAAGTGCGCCAAGCTTGCTGTGGCAACACCGTGGATTTATGCAGTATCGTTAACATTAAATCCGGTAGCTGCTCAGAAAACTGCGGTTTTTGCGCCCAGTCTGCCCATCATCCCGGAAAGGATTCTCCCATTTACGGACTCAAATCCCCAGAGGAAATACTGGCACAAGCGAAAGCAGCAGATGCAGCAGGGGCAAAACGTTTTTGCCTCGTGAGTCAAGGGCGTGGACCCAAATATCAATCCCCCAAATCCACAGAATTTGAGCAAATTCTCCAAACCGTCCAGCGTATTATTAGCGAAACCAGTATTAAACCCTGTTGTGCTTTAGGCGAAGTGACACCAGAACAAGCACAGGCATTAAAAGAGGCAGGAGTCACCCGATATAACCATAACTTAGAGGCATCGGAGAACTTTTTCCCAGAAATTGTCACAACTCATCGTTGGCGCGATCGCGTAGAGACGATTAAACACCTAAAAGCAGCAGGAATTCAAGCTTGTACGGGTGGCATTTTGGGGATGGGGGAAACTTGGGAGGATCGGGTGGATTTAGCCCTAGCCTTGCGGGAATTAGAGGTGGAATCTGTACCCTTGAACTTGCTGAATCCGCGTCAAGGAACTCCTTTGGCAGAACAGAATAAACTTGATCCATACGAAGCCCTAAAAGCGATCGCGATTTTCCGGCTGATTTTACCCGAACAAATCATTCGCTATGCTGGCGGACGAGAAGCGGTGATGGGCGAACTCCAAGCCCTTGGATTAAAAGCTGGGATTAATGCTATGTTAATTGGTCATTATCTAACTACTCTAGGACAGCCGCCAGAACAGGATCATGCCATGTTAGAGTCATTAGGATTAACGGGAGGCGAAGCACCGATTCCCGGAGAGCATCAATCCCAGACAGTATAGAGGGGGAGTTTAAAACGATTCGCGTAAAAGTGTCTGCTCCCCATGAACTCGTTTGGGCTTTCATTGGCTTATTACTGACTATCGGCGGCACATTTTTAGAAGCCTTCGTGACAAATCCGCCCTGGGATTGGTCAAACCAAGGAATTCAGCCTGTTTCCTTAGGCGTTACCTGTCAGATTGGGGCAGTTCTACTGGTTGGTTGTTTAGGCGGAAAAAATGCAGGTGTCCTGTCTCAAATTGCTTATCTGGTCTTAGGCTTAATTTTACCCGTCTTTGACCAAGGTGGGGGTATAGGCTATTTAAGAGAACCCAGTTTTGGGTATTTATTAGGATTTATTGCCGGGGCTTGGGTTTGTGGTTTTTTGGCATTTCGTCTGCCTTTGCGATTAGAATCGCTAGGGTTTAGCTGCCTTGGCGGCTTATTTACGATTCATATTTATGGTCTAGGCTATTTAACCATTTTCCATCTTATTTTTAATATGACAAGTATGGATGGTTTGTCGCTTATGGATGCGATGTTGAAATACTCGCTTTACCCTTTACCAGGACATTTAGTGATTGTTTGCGCGGTTACAGTTGTGGCGTATACCCTGCGGCATTTATTGTTTTATTAATCATTTCATGATTTTATGCTCAAGGCTTCCTGAATTTACCACTAATGAATGAGACGTGAGCATCCCAGAAGTAAGTACACTGAAAATTATGGTTAGGTTTACTCGTGCTGATTGGTGTAATCGCTTCCAGGTTTTTCAACAACTTCTGAGTGTTGCTCGGTTTATTAAAACTATTTGTCCGATGAAATCTATCCTAGTTTTCGGTAGCATCAATATTGATTTAGTTACCAAAACTCCCCGCTTACCTGTCGCCGGTGAAACACTACAAGGATCTGAATTTTTTACCGCCCCTGGGGGGAAAGGGGCAAATCAAGCCGCCCCTATCCTACAACAACGGGGCGTTAAGACTGCGATTCTGACCGAAATAATGGGTTTCAAGCCTCCCCCTGCCATCGGGACTTTTGAATTTTCCGGATATTCTCTTTCGTAAGTGTATACTAAAAAAGTAGCCTAGCGCAAAGTGGGATTCGTGAGTACCACCAATCGAGAAATCGATACTTATCACGTAAAGTAGACGCTAGTACGTGAGGCGCGAGAAACCTCTTAAAAAACCCATGGGCTTAAACGAGTGCCGATACCAGAAAAGTAAAAACATTAGTCAATCAATGGACTAAGAACAAGCGTACTGTCGGGCGGACAGGAACGCAGGGAAAGAGAGCAAACGGATGAGTCAGACACTCTCATAAAGTACCATTACGCTTGGGGAGACAAGCCCTCTGGGATCATCTAACTTAGGCTCGACGCTTGGTAGTTTTCTACGGGCTTTTGGTTTAAGGATTGCCGCAAGGATAGGTGGTTGTAAGGTGTGTCTATGAACCAAGAATCCTCGCCCTAAAAGTGCGAGGAGCGTCAAACTGGGGAACCAAGGCGTTTACTGTAGCACCTCATCAGAAAGCTTTTTTGTGCCAGCATTTCCGGTTCAGGTTGTGGATACCACGGCGGCGGGTGATGCGTTTAATGGCGCATTAGCGGTTGCGTTGGCAGAGGGATTATCGATACAACAGGCAGTTATCTGGGGCGCAGCAGCGGGGGCAATTTCAGTTACCCAAGCCGGGGCGCAGCCTTCGCTGCCGAATCGCGAAGCATTGGAACGGTTCCTTACCCATGTAGAGACGTAGCATGCTGCGTCTCTACACCAAATTCGTAGCGTTGTTTCTCGTTCAGATTAACCGCCAGCGACAGCAGGTACAATGCTGACTTCATCGCCATCGCTGAGTTGGGTATTTGTGCCATCGAGAAAGCGAATATCTTCGCTATTGACGTAGAAGTTTAAAAAGCGACGAGGCTTTCCTTGATCATCACACAAACGTCCTTTAATCCCAGGACAACTAATTTCGAGAGAGTCCAAAAGTTCAGCAACATTGCCAGCGCTGCATTCAATCATTGCTTTATCGTTGGTGAATTTCTGGAGAGTGGTAGGAATTAGAACTTTTACAGCCATAGATTAGGAATCAGTAGTTAATGGGTAGATGTTGGAAATGTTTCCCAGCACAGACGTAGCATGATATCTCTCAAAACCAGGTTTCTTTGAGCCTAGGGTTGTCGGGGCGGGTTTAGTCACATCTAAATGCAACAGAAATGATAATAGTGAAACCCGCCCCTACAGAAACGCCATGGTATGTTCCAGACGTAGTATGCTACGTCTGGAACATGATTAAACCAGGACTTGTTGCCATTCCAAACGGTCAAGGGTACGCGCCCGTTCTAAGGCTCGCTCAAAACTATCTAATTTCGGTTCAATGGTGAGGGGTTCACCAATATATCCTTGTACCGCTTCTTGGGTTTTTAGTCCATTCCCGGTGATATAGGCAACGGTGGTTTCATCGGGGTCAATTTTTCCAGCTTCCACCAATTTCTTGAGGACGGCTATTGTTGTACCACCAGCGGTTTCGGTAAAGATACCTTCGGTTTCAGCTAGCAGTTTCATCCCTTCAACAATTTCAGCGTCGGTGACGGATTCAATGGTGCCGTTGGTTTTCTGGGCGAGCTCTAGGGCATAGATTCCATCCGCTGGATTTCCAATCGCGATCGATTTAGCTATTGTACTTGGTTTTACCGGAGTCACGAAATCCCGTCCTTCCCGGAAGGCTTGGGCAATGGGAGAACAGCCTTCGGCTTGTGCGCCACTGAAGCGAACGGCTTTATCGGCTACTAAACCCGTTTTAATGAATTCTTGGAAGCCTTTATGAATTTTCGTGAACAGAGAACCGGAAGCTAAAGGCGCCACAATATGATCTGGTAGCTGCCAACCCAGTTGTTCGGCGACTTCAAAGCCCAGGGTTTTTGAGCCTTCAGAATAGTAAGGACGCAAATTAATATTGACAAATCCCCAACCCTGGGTATTGGCAACCTCACAACAGAGGCGGTTGACCTGATCATAGTTGCCTTGAACTGCCATTACTGTGGGGTTGTAGATTAATGTGCCTAAGACTTTCCCCGCTTCTAAGTCAGCCGGAATAAATACACAACAATCGAGTCCTGCGTGTGCCGCGATCGCAGCGGTAGAATTGGCTAAGTTGCCAGTACTCGCACAAGATACTGTAGAAAATCCTAATTCTCTAGCTCTAGTCAGTGCGACGGAAACGACCCTATCCTTGAAACTCAGGGTGGGCATGTTTACCGCATCATTTTTAATATAAAGATTTTTTAGACCCAGGCGTCGTGCTAAGCGATGGGATTTGACCAAAGGTGTCATCCCTGTGCCTACATCAATGGGATTGTCCGTAGCTACGGGTAAGAAGGAACGATAGCGCCAAATTGAATTCGGTCCTGACTGAATTGTCTCACGGCTAACGTGGCGGCGCAGGGCGTCGTAGTCATACGTGACTTCCAACGGACCGAAGCAGAACTCGCAAACGTGGATGGCTTGAGGTTCGTATTCGGCGCCACACTCTTTACAGGTGAGGTTTTTGAATGTGGCAGCGGTGCTGGATGTATGGGGGATGGTTGCCTGGGTCATGGGTGGTCTCTCTCTATTCGTCAACGTTTCGCTGATAGTATCACAGCTCAAAACTACCGTCAAACATACCCGACTTTTTTTGTCGGGTTTAAATTTTAGTGATCACGTATTCCGTAGCTAGGGAAACCAGGGGCTTTATCCATGCAGACAGGAAAGATGCGCGTTACCCTGAGTGCAAGTAACATTAGGGCAATCAGGGCGGGATTTGTACAAACGCCATCATCTAATAGCCAAGCCTAAAGTCCCATTACCCGTCCCTATACTCAAAACTCACTTACCCTATCTCTTGTCTCATCTTTCCAGATATCTTCAACAACGATGAATCCTTATCAAGTGGGTGGGAGTCTGCACAAAGATGCTCCCATCTATGTTCAACGAAAAGCCGATCAGCAACTGTATCAATTACTTAAACAGGGTGAGTTTTGCTATGTTCTCAACTGTCGGCAAATGGGCAAATCTTCCCTATTGGTAAGAACCTGCCATCGCCTGCAACAAGAGGGGTTTATTTGTGCCACTATTGATATGACCATGATTGGCTCGGAAACGATTACACCGACTCAGTGGTATAAGGGACTGATTCTGGATTTAAGTCGAAAATTAAAACTATTTAAAACGGTTAATATAAAAACTTGGTGGCAACAGCAAGAGGATATTTCTTTACCCCAGCGATTCAATAAGTTTATCTGTGAAATAGTTTTAAGTCATTTTCCTAACCAAAACCTGATTATTTTTATCGATGAAATCGATAGCATTTTAAGTTTAGATTTCCCCATTGATGACTTTTTTGCCTTAATTCGATATTGCTATAACCAACGCACTTTAGAACCCGACTACAATCGCCTCACTTTTGCCCTATTCGGTGTGGCAACACCCAGCGATTTAATTGCTGACAAAAAACGCACTCCTTTTAATATTGGCAAAGCCATCGAACTGCAAGGCTTTAAACTGGAAGAATCTCAACCCTTAGCCCAAGGATTCAGCCAAAAATTTGCTAACCCTCAAGCCATCCTCAAAGAAATATTAGCTTGGACAGGAGGGCAACCTTTTTTGAGCCAAAAACTGTGTCAACTGGTGCTGGAAGTAGCGCAACAGACAGTCAGTGAGCCGCTCAAAATTCCACCAGGAACCGAAGCCTTTTGGGTAGAATCCATGGTGCGCGATCGCATCATTCACCATTGGGAATCCCAGGATGAGCCAGAACACCTACGTACCGTCCGCGATCGCCTCTTGAGAAACGAAGCACGAGCGGGTAGATTATTGGGAATTTATCAACAAATTTTACAGGGTATTGATATCGAAACGGATGATAGTCGCGAGCAAACAGAATTATTACTATCCGGTTTGGTTATCAAAGAACAGAGTATTTTAAAAGTAAAAAATCGCGTCTATCTAGCCGTTTTTAACCCCGACTGGGTTGAGAAACAATTAACCAATCTGCGCCCTTACTCTCAAACCTTAGCAGCTTGGGTTGGATCACAATTTCAGGATTCATCACGACTCTTGCGCGGACAGGCTTTAAAAGATGCCCAAACTTGGTCTCAGGGCAAAAGTTTGAGTGACTTAGATTATCAATTCTTAGCCGCCAGCGAAACCTGCGATCGCAATGAGGTTCAACAACAGATAGAAGCCGAACGCCTCAAGGAAGTGGAAGCCCGACTCGCCGCTGAACGTGAGATTGGCAAAAAGCAGCGATTACTGTTGGTAACCTTTGGGACAATGTTGGTTCTCGTCAGTGGATTAGCCGGGGCAATTCTGGTGCAAAACCGCAGGTTAGCGATTAGTGAAATTGAGGCAATTACCACATCTTCAGAAGCACTATTTGCCCTCGATCAACGATTAGATGCTTTAATTGCTGCCCTGAGAGCAAAACAGAAATTACAAGCCTTAGGTCGAGTGGACACTCAGACAAAAAAATCGGTTGAAAAAGTACTACGAAAGGCAGTGTATGGCGTCAAAGAATATAACCGCCTCTCTGGTCATCGCCAGCAAGTACATGACGTAGAATTTAGTCCCGATGGTTCAATGATTGCCTCAGCGGGTGAAGACAAAACGATTAAACTTTGGCAACCTGATGGAACGTTATTAACCACAATTCAAGCACACAGCGATACAGTAAAAAGTGTAACATTTAGCCCAGACAGCCAACTCATTGCTTCGGCAAGTAAGGATAAAACTGTGAAACTGTGGCGGCGCAATGGTACGTTAGTTGCCACACTGAATGGGCATAAAAATCAGGTGAATAGTGTCAATTTTAGTCCTAATGGTCAGATGTTAGTCTCTGGTAGTGATGATCAAACGATAAGACTTTGGAGAATTGATCGGACTTGCATTAGTTCTCAATCAACAATCAACAATCCCCAAGAATGCTTTATTCCTAGGATTATCAAAGAACATAGCGCAGAAGTTCGCCATGTAGCCTTTAGTCCAGATGGTCAATACTTTGCCTCTGCCAGTTGGGATAAAACCGTTAAAATTTGGACAGATAATGGTATGTTGCTAAAAACCATCAAAGGTCATAATGGTGGGGTGAATTATGTAACATTTAGTCCCAATGGTCAAGTTTTGGCTTCAAGTTCTACAGATGGAACAGTCAAACTCTGGCAGGCTGATGGGATGTTATTGAGAACCTTAGAAGGACATACTGATGGAGTTTTTGGTTTGGCGTTTAGCCCGGATGGTCAAACCCTTGCTTCTGCGAGTTGGGATCAAACCGTTAGACTTTGGCAAACCAATGGAACCGAACTCACTGTTTTGAACGGGCATCAAAATGGACTCTGGGCGGTAGCGTTTAGCCCCGATGGTCAAATGTTGGCTTCTGCGAGTTTGGATGGCACAATTAAACTTTGGACGCTGGAAAAAACTTTGTTAACGTTTCTCCAAGGACATCAGGATGCTATTTGGGGTGTTGATTTTAGTCCGGATAGTCAAACTTTGGTTTCTGGGAGTTGGGATGGTGAAATAAAACTCTGGCGACGTGATGGTCAGTTGTTGGCGTCTTTTGAGGGGCATGATGAAGCCGTGTTCGATGTTGCTGTTGCTCCCACAGTGAATGCTAATAGTTCCTCTGAAAATGGTATTGTGACGAAGAAAGAAATTAATCAAGGCAATAGCGAAATTATTGAATCACTGCCAAGTAATGAGTTAATGATTGCCTCAGCGAGTGTAGATAAAACTATTAAAATTTGGCAGGGTGATGGGACTTTATTGAAAACGTTACGGGGACATAGCAACATCGTTTACGGTGTAGAATTTAGCCCAGAGGGTCAGTTACTTGCCTCTGCTAGTAGCGATCAAACCGTCAAACTCTGGACGCGGGATGGTAAATTCCTTAAAACCTTAACCGGACATAACGATGCAGTTTATGACGTGGTATTTAGCCCAGATGGTGAGTTAATTGCTTCTGGAAGTGAAGATAAAACGATTAAAATTTGGAAACAGGATGGCAGTTTACTGAACACCTTAACCGGACATGGTGATAGTATTCGTGCTTTAGCCTTTAGTCCCGATAGTCAACGCCTTGCGTCTGCGAGTTGGGACAATACGATTAAACTCTGGACAAGGGATGGCACATTACTAGCCACTCTAAACGGGCATCGCGATCGCGTCAACGATATTGCATTTAGTCCCGATGGGCAAATGCTGGCGTCTGCGAGTTTGGATAAGACGGTGAAGCTGTGGCGCAATGACGGTACACTTCTCGTCACCTTAGAAGCCCATAGCGATCGCGTCTATGATATCACCTTTAGTCCTGATGGTCGCACCCTTGCCTCTGCTAGTGTAGACAAAACTGTAATTCTGTGGGATTTAGACCAAATCATTGATCTCGATCAGGTCTGGGCATTTGGTTGCCACTGGGTGCAGGACTATCTGCGGACAAATTCCCAAGTGAAGGAACAGTATGCAAAAATTTGTGATAATAGAGGTAATCCTTAACCTAGCAGGTGTTTTAATTCTTGAGTACTGAGTAGAGATGTTCCGGTGGAACGCCTGGATTTCGGTGCAATGTCTGTATAAAATCAGCAGTTATAAACGATAAAAGTTGTTAATCTATGTTACTTTTTTTAATAAATTAATGTTGTAGTTTAAAGATTATTTGTTATGTTTTTATATAGACTAGCTATCTATATTTTTAAGAATACCGTGTGATCAGAAAGAACACCAAACCTATAATTCTATTCCTTTGATAGTATGGATACTCTGACTCAACTTGCTACTCGCCGTTATTTTGACCAAAAACTCGAACAAGAGTGGCATCATTTAAATGTAGAACAGTCTCCTCTATCCTTAATCTTGTGCGATATTGATTGTTTCAAACTCTACAACAAAGTCTATGGCATAGCAGCAGGAGATGAATGTTTGCGACGCATTGCTTATTGCCTGCGTAGCTGTGTCAAGCGGACAACGGATGTCGTGGCGCGTTATGGGGGAGAAGAATTTGCTATCCTTTTACCTCATACGAATGCCACGGGAGCGTTTCAAGTAGCAGAAAGGATGCGAGACAAGGTTAAATCTCTGGCGATTGAATTTAAACCGCCTGAGACGTTAAAGTTGCCTGCTTCTGTGGTAACGGTTAGTTTAGGTGTGGCAAGTCTGGTTGACCCCCATACTGACATCGATGCCTTGATTATGGCGGCAAATCAAGCCCTGTATCTATCGAAACAGCAAGGACGCGATCGCGTTACCCTGAATTCAGTATAAGTCATAAGTCTGACTTGTTCCTTGAGTGCAACCAAGGGTCATGCATTCGTAGGGGAGAAGCATTCGCGTCCAGATGTCTCGGTTTTCTATCAACGTCCCAACGCGAATGCTTCGCCCAATTCCCAATCCCCAATTGTAAACAGATGTTGCGACCAATTTAAAAATATGTTGAGAAATGCGCCAAACCTCAAATACGGTCTTATCCTGGGAACTTAAAGAAATGTGTCGAGGTTGATAATGGAACAATTTAACAAATATCGCTTGATCTGCACCCTGAGTTTTGGCGATATCTATGGACAAATCATTGTGTGGTTAATCGTCATTTTCATAAGTCTTGCCTCTGCACTGGCGTTGTGGAGTGCCGAGCGCCAAATTTATGCGTTGGCAACGGTGGGATTAGTCTTGGTCTTGTCTTTGCCCTTTTTACTCTTTGCCTTTGTGACCACATTGCTGAATCATATTGAAATATTAGCGATGGAGGAGCAGGAAACAACGGCTGCCAATCGGAGCAGTCGCGGTGCATCCCAACCGGCTCAGGCAACTAGCTAGTCTGAGGAGGAGCTGGGGGAGCTGGGGGAGCAGAGGGGCGGAGGAGATTTACAGATCAGTTATTTCCGCGCCTGCCGCACAAGTACGGCAGGCGCGGAAATCTAAAAAGTTCCCTGCCTTTTGGTGGGGAATTTTAGTAATCGGTCAACAGGTTCGCGAGAGTCCCCACCCTCAGCGCTAGCAGGGTGGGGAGGAATAGCTCTTAATCGGAGGTACGGAGATTCCCAATATACTTAGTCTGGTAGTTGCTTAATCCAGTCTTGGACAATTTCTGACATTGAGACACCTAGCCTATCAGATTCTTTCTTGATTTTCTCTTTCTCTTTGTCGGTCAGTCTGACAATTACCTTATTCGTTCTAGCCATTTTCCGGATTCAGTGTTATCCTGTGAGTACACACATATAGGATAACTAAGATTTCAGCCAATGCCAGTCCGACGTGCAACTTTTCGGCTATACCCCAATAGAAAGCAAGAGCAGACATTGCGGTATCACCGTAAGTTGCACAAGGATCTGTATAACGCTGCTGTTTGCAATCGGTTCACCCAGTACCAGAAGTTTAACCATCGGGTTGACTACTTCGAGCAACAAAACTCTTTACCTGCCTTCAAGGAAGTTTGGGTAGAGTACAAAGAGTGTAATTGTATGACCTTGCAGGCTACGTTAAAGCGTGTTGATTACGCATTTAATCGGTGGTTTAAAGGGTTAGCCAAGCGACCTAAGTATAAGTCGATCAGGCATTACTCTGGCTGGACGTATCCCAGTAAAACAGGTTGGAAGGTACACACAACGGGTGATAACGGTTATCTAGATTTAGCCAAAATTGGTTCTATCCAGATGCGTGGTAAAGCCCGTATCTGGGGGACTCCAACAACCTGCACCATTGTCTACCGCAATGGAAAATGGTACGCTAGCATAACCGTGAATTTGACTGAGTTGCAGGCTGCAACAAGACAAACAGATTTTGGTTCAATTGGCATCGACTTTGGTTGCAAGTCAGCATTAGCAATCACCGATGGGG
The DNA here is from genome assembly GCF_040219735.1 of Coleofasciculus sp. G1-WW12-02. Lineage (NCBI taxonomy): Bacteria > Bacillati > Cyanobacteriota > Cyanophyceae > Coleofasciculales > Coleofasciculaceae > Coleofasciculus > Coleofasciculus sp. G1-WW12-02. The sequence continues at coordinate 11,208 of NZ_JAVJRX010000128.1, forward strand.
AAAACCATTCTTTTATTGAAGCCCCTAAGTTTTTGCGAAAAGCTGAAGCTGAGATTAAACATCTTTCCAAGGGTAAGCGTCGTAAGAGGGCCCCCAATAGAAGGAAAAAACAAAAAGGTTCTAGTCGGTGGAAAAAGACCCAAGCGAAAATTAGCAAAGTAACTCACAAGGTTGCTAATCAGCGCCAAAACTGGGTACACCAAGTAGCAACAGACATTGTTCGCTGTAATAGCTTCGTTGCTACGGAAAAACTAGAAGTCTCGAAAATGACCCGCTCTTCCAAAAAAGGTAAGCGCAAAAAGCAGAAAGCTGGGCTAAATAAATCCATCTTAGACGTGGGTATGGGAATGCTGAGGTCAGCGATTGAATATAAAGTGAAAGACGCGGGTGGAGTGTTTATCGAGGTTCCTACTCGAAAAGTGAAACCATCCCAGACTTGTCCTAACTGTGGAAATCAGCAGAAAAAGACCCTAGACGAAAGAGTTCACCACTGCCATAAATGTGGATTCACAATGGATAGGGATTTAGCCGCAGCATTAGTAATGCTTTTGTGGGCGTTAGGAATTCTACCGGGGTTTGGAACGAGGATGGTAGACGCCGATGCCTCTAGCTCTACTTCAGAAACCCGCTCTTCGCAGCAAACGGGAAGCATGAAGCAACTAGGGCAGATGAAGCGTCAGAAACACAGTCCTGCTGGTCTGGTTGTAGAAACCCAGACCTCAACGAAGTAGGTCTGGGTAGTTCATGATGGATAACAGCAGAAATTCAATCGAGTTGAGATGCGAGAACACGATGTGATTATTGTCGGCGGTGGTTTAGCCGGATGTCGGGCGGCGTTGGAAATTAAACGCACTGATCCGAAGCTGAATGTGGCACTGGTTGCCAAAACCCATCCCATTCGTTCCCACTCCGTTGCTGCCCAAGGGGGGATGGCGGCGACGCTGAAAAATGTGGATGCTGAGGATACCTGGGAAGCCCACGCCTTTGATACAGTTAAGGGGTCAGATTATCTGGCTGACCAAGATGCGGTAGAAATTCTCACCCGAGAAGCACCGGATGTGGTGATTGATTTAGAACATCTGGGGGTACTCTTTTCCCGCTTACCCGATGGTCGCATTGCCCAACGTGCATTTGGTGGTCATTCCCATCGCCGTACCTGCTATGCTGCCGATAAAACGGGTCATGCCATTCTTCATGAACTGGTGAGTAATCTCCGCAAGAACGACGTGACGGTGTACGAAGAATGGTACGTCATGCGGCTGATTTTGGAAGACGGGCAGGCAAAAGGGGTGGTGATGTTCAACATCATGAAAACTCACCTGCAAGTGGTACGGGCAAAAGCGGTGATGTTTGCCACAGGGGGCTATGGACGGGTGTTTAATACCACCTCCAATGATTTTGCCTCGACGGGGGATGGCTTAGCCATGTCAGCGTTAGCAGGGGTACCGTTGGAGGATATGGAGTTTGTCCAGTTTCATCCAACCGGGTTATATCCGGTGGGTGTATTAATTTCCGAAGCGGTACGGGGTGAAGGGGCGTATCTGATTAATAGTGAAGGCGATCGCTTCATGGCAAATTATGCCGCGAGTAAAATGGAACTCGCCCCACGGGATATTACCTCACGCGCGATCGCATTAGAAATTCGTGCCGGTCGAGGGGTTTATCCGGATGGGAATCCTGGAGGTCCTTGTGTCTATCTGGACTTGCGACATCTAGGTAAGGAAAAAATAATGAGTCGCATTCCCTTCTGTTGGGAAGAAGCCCACCGACTCGTCGGGGTTGACGCGGTATACGAACCGATGCCCGTGCGTCCTACAGCCCATTATTCCATGGGTGGCATTCCCGTCAATACCGATGGACAAGTGCGAAGTGGAGCCGATGGCTTTATTGAAGGATTGTTTGCCGCCGGGGAATCCGCTTGTGTCTCGGTGCATGGTGCTAATCGCTTGGGGAGTAATTCCCTGCTAGAATGCGTGGTTTACGGCAAACGGACTGGGGCTGCGATCGCGCAATATATTCAAAACCGCAAATTACCGGACATTGATGAACAAATCTATCTCAATGCTGCCCAGAATAAGATTAATGCATTGCTAGGTCAATCCGGAAGCCTACGCATCGATAAACTACGTCAAAACTTCCAAGACTGCATGACTCAATACTGCGGCGTCTTCCGCACTGAGGCATTAATGCAGGAAGGATTGAATCAACTGCAACAGTTGAAACAGCAGTACCAAAATATCTATTTAGATGACAAAGGAAGCTGCTGGAATACGGAATTAATCGAAGCTTTGGAACTGCGGAATCTCATGGTAGTTGGGGAAATCATTCTCACTTGTGCCCTAAATCGCCAAGAAAGTCGGGGTGCCCATTCTCGCGAGGATTATCCCCAACGGGATGATACCAACTTTTTGAAGCATACCCTGGCGTACTATTCCTCAGCCGGAATTGATTTGCAGTACAAGTCAGTGGCGATTACCCGCTTTGAACCCCAAGAACGAAAGTATTAGGCAGGTAAATCTGACGCCCGGAAACTGTAGGGGCGCACGCCCCGTGCATTGGTGTCAACGTATTCGCGGGAGTCCTCACCCTCAACTCTCGTAGGGTGAGGAGGGATAGCGGGATGCCGGAAGAATAGAGGCATCCAATTCTTTTCTCAGGCTACACATAAGCCGTTATTTCTCCTGATTAAATCGACTTTACTAACGGGACTTAAACAAAAATCAACGCCAAATAAAGCCCAAACTGGCTTTATAAGCGACAAATACGTCCCTATTTTCGTTTAACCAAGCGATAAAAGCACTTGACATTGCTGTACGAAATGCTTCTAAAGCATCAGTAA
>NZ_JAVJRX010000129.1:0-31367 GCF_040219735.1 Coleofasciculus sp. G1-WW12-02
CTATAAACGGACGTGGAGAGGGTGTAAGACCTCATTTGGAGGCAACCTTCAGCGAAGCGTCAACCCCAATCAGCGACCACCCCTAAAAAGGTGGCGTGGTGAGGAATCCCCCGCGCTCTTTAGCCGGGGGAGGATGTCAATGTTTTCAGCTAAGTAGGTGAAGCGAACGGAATTTTCTATTGGTGTCAATTTAATTTGAAAACCAATAAGAGTGTAGAGACGTTCCATGAAACGTCTCTACATTTGTTTTATTCCACTAAGTTTAAAGAGGTGACTTCAAGGATTGTCCCTTCTAGTTTGGTACTATCAAGTTGGACATTTGTCAAGTCTGTCCCAGCTAAATTTGCGTCGCTTAAATCAGCATTTTTTAAAATCGCCGCCGTTAGCTTGGCGTAGGCTAAATTAGACCGACCTAAATTCGCTCCATTTAACTTAGCTTGTGTGAGATTGGCTTCAATCAGGTTCGCTCCACTCAAGTTAACTCCACTCAGGTTAGCATTGCTGAGATTGACTCCAATCATGTTGGTGATACTGAGATTAGCGCCTGTGAGATCAGCATCACTCAAATTCGCTTTGATCAGGTTAGCGCCGCTCAGGTAAGCAATCATCAGGCTGCTATGACTCATATCCGCACAACTCAGTTCAGCCCCACTCAAGTTAGCGCCATTGAGATTGGCATACCGCAGGTTAGCAACGCCAAGTTTGCTGCCAATTAAATTCGCATCTTTGAGGTTAGCATCTCTGAGATCGGCATTACTGAGCGTGGCAATAATCAAGTCAGCTTTACTGAGATCCGCTCCAATCAGTTTGGCATCTCGTAAGTTAGCATCACTGAGGTCAGCATTACGCAGGTCAGCACCCATGAGGTCAGCCCCCCGTAAGTCAGCATCGCGCAAGTCAGCATCACGCAAGTCGGCATCACGCAGGTCAACATTCTGGAAACTTCGCTCTCCTGCTGCATAACGTGACCGAAATTCGTTTGCATCCATAGGTGTAGGTAGGTTTTGTGTCTTGGGAATTCAGCTTGAACTAGCTTTTCCCAATGCTAGGTTCTAGCACGAACCAGAGGATACCGGAATCCTATCTCACGGAACTGGTTTGGGAATCTCCAGTCAAACTGATCAGGGTTCCTTCTAGCTTAGCTTGATCTAGATTGGCATCGGTCAAATCCGCGCCAGCTAAGTTGGCGTCGCGTAGATCTGCATGACACAATAATGCTCCATTTAGCTTGGCATGAGCTAGGTTGGCTCGATACAATTTGGCTTCACTTAAATTGGCACCACTAAGATTGGCTTCAATCAAGTTAGCCCCATTGAGATCAGCACTAATTAGATTAGCACCACTGAGATCCGCTCCGATGAGATTGGTAATACTTAGATTAGCACCGCTTAAGTTAGCGTCGCTCAGGTTAACCTTAATTAAACTCGCATCACTCAGATAAGCGCGACTCAGGCTGGCACTCTTGAGGTTAGCACCACTGAGTTCGGCACTAATTAAGTTGGCACCGATTAGGTTTGCCTCACTCAAGTTGGCAACACCCAACTTCGCGCCAATCAAGTTTGCCTCGCTCAGGTTCGCACCCCTCAAATCCGCATCGCTGAGGCTGGTAAAAATTAGATCCGCACCGGTGAGATTGGCACCCTGTAAATTAGCCTCGCTCAGGTTAGCACCGCTCAAGTCACAATAACTCAGGTCAGCTTGGTTTAGGTCAGCACCGATCAGATTGACACTGCGAAAATTTCTTTCACCTGCGGCATAACGCGACCGAATTTCTGTAGCATCCATAGGTTTTATGTTGTAAATTTAGACTTAACAATTTTTTACGGCAAAACTCGTTGTCTAATCCCTCTGTGGTCACACATCCAAAAAACAAAGGACAAATGATAAAGGACAAATGACCAATGACCAATCAAATAAAAACCCGATGTTCTAGAGATGGCATCTGGCGACGAACTTGTTCCAGGCGAGTCGGATTAATTTCTGCGATCGCGACACCGGGTTTATCGCCAGCATCGGCTAAAATCACCCCCCAAGGGTCAACAATCATGGCATGACCGTGGGTTTTACGCATCGCGTAATGACGTCCCGTTTGAGCGGGTGCAATCACATAACAGGTGTTTTCAATGGCTCGTGCTTGGAGTAGGACTTGCCAATGATCTTTTCCCGTATACGCAGTGAAAGCAGCCGGAACAAACAAAATGTCCGCCCCTTTATCAGCTAAATGACGGTAAAGTTCTGGGAAGCGAACATCATAGCACACCGATAGTCCCAAGTTGCCCAGTGTTTCGGAGTAACAAACCGATGGCAGTTGATCCCCAGCCATCACCGTACTCGATTCTTGATAGGTGTTGCCATCGGGGACATTCACATCGAATAAGTGAACTTTTTGATAACGCATCAGTTCGACGCCATTGGGATCGATGAGTAAGGCGGTGTTGTAAACTTTTGTATTGTCCACAGGCACAGGAAATCCTCCCCCAAGCAGAGTGACTTGGAAGCGCTGTGCCATGGTTTTGAGGAACTTTTCACTCTGGAGGGCGATCGCCTGAGCTTGTGCCACTTTGTCTTCTTCTTTACCAAGGAACGAGAAGTTTTCCGGTAAGGTAATTAGCTGGGCGCCTTGGCGCACCGCCAGTTCAATCAGTGTTTCTGCCTCAACCAGATTCTTCTCTAGGTCAGGCAGGCTTGTCATTTGCACAGCAGCGGCAAGGTAAGACTTCATGGTAGCAGGAATAGATAATGATTCTATCGTTTTAGTTTTTGCCATTAACTATACCAGGCAACGCCTTGCACAGCCATATCAATTCTGGACGCACCCGAAGCGATCGCGTGGAGGGGAACTGGCTCTTAGGTTAGGTTTGACCCATCCCCCGCCTTTGGGTTACAGCTAATTTAGATTAATTCTTTCTTCAGAAGGATACCCAAACTGGAATGATTTAGCTATTTTACTAACTATAAAGATTAGGCGTTTGTCAACTAAGTCAAGCCTTTGTGTAATTAAAATTAATCTTTAATCAAGAACGTGGGTTGTATTGGTAAACCATTGAAACAAACTCTTAAGGAGTACGTCTTTTTCGGTAGCAATCCTGGATTGCTATGCCAGTGCCATCATAGATTTAGATACAGTTGGTGATACAATCCCAGCTTATCTTCAACAGATACCTAAAGGAGGACAAGAAGGCATGAATCTAATTTGTGAAATTACTCAACAAGCGCTATTAACGGGTTATTTAACCACGGAATCTGAAAGTCAACTGCGCCAGCTTTTGTCTAGGGGATATGGCACAGAAGACTTGAAAGCATTCATTCATTTGCAGCAAGCGGTGATGGAAGGTTTCGTTAGGCAAGAGTCTCGTGAGCTATTCTTTTCCAGAATACCGCCAGAACGCTTTACCCAGGAGGTCGCGATCGCGTCTTAACCAATATTATTAAAAGCTTGCCCGGAGTCTAATCGAAGGGTCAAACATAAAAAAAATTGGGCAGCTAATGCTAAGTTGAGTTCGATTACTGAATTGCTGTTTGATAATTTGGCAAGCGAACAAGATAAATAGCCGACAACTTTTGCCAAACGAAATGCACCGTATCAAGAGCGAACTTTTTTATTAGTTATACCATTATTTAGTCGCTACAACAGCGATATTCCACGCCAACCGCTTTATCAAAGGAATCTTTTTCAGACTCTGATCGATTATCTCCAACTGCTGATAAGTCGGACTCAATCGTTCATGTTCAATAATAATCTTTTTCCAGTAACGTTCTTTATTGGGATTAACCTTTTCAATTAAATAGAATCGCAAGAAAATCCAAAGGCTTGCCAGCCAAAAGGTATCATAGGTTGTTTGGGAAAAGAGAGACTTAACCACCTTGATAATATTAATATCCAACGGCATTTCATCATCAGTACGCACCTCAGTCGCCATACGCCGATAGACATTAATCACAGGATTATGTTTTAGCGGGTCCCAAAAACAGGCTTTTCCTCCGGGTTTGAGGATACGGTGCATTTCCTTTAGTGCGATTTTGGGATTGGGAATATGGTGCAATAAATTGGAAGCATAAACAATATCAAACGTATTATCGGCAAAATCCAGCGCCATAGCATTCGCTGTATGCCCCTCAATTTTAACGCCGTTAGCCGCCGCTAATTTTAGCGCCACCTCTACCATTCCGGGTGAATAGTCAGCGGCGACACAATTCGCTCCTTTTTGTGCAAAGTAAACGCTATTTTCACCTGCACCACAGCCTAAGTCTAAGAGACGTTTACCGCGAATATCGCCGAGTTGTTGCAGAATAAATCGGTTTTCGGGAGCAGTACAGGCTTCAAAATAGTCAGCCACGCGAATACCATCGACATCAATGGCGGCTGCCCAGGTATCATGAAACTGGCGTTCTTTGCTTAGAGTCTCGTCAATCATCTTGTCGGTAAGGGTTGTACAGAGACGGTTAGGGAATTAATGGCAATTGTACAATAATTTGTCCGATTATTCTGAGTGTAGCTTATGGCTGGTAATACTTCCTCCTCGGATGCGATCGCGCCCTAAAAAGAAAGAAAAAAATCAGGAAACCACTGAAGCTCAAAAACCAAACAAGCCAGCTTCGGTAAAGGCTCGGTCTAGATCAAGTGTTAAACCCAGATTTTCAGCCCACTCCCATAAATAATCGAAATCAAGTTGTTCCCCTTGTACCTTGAGAACTCCCAAGACATCACGCCATTGTTTTTCCGAACCTGAACTCTGTCTCCATATTAGTTTACTTAAAATAACATCTTCAGGAGAAGCAAAATAAAGCATCGTGTCTTCAAACTCAATCACCCGTCGGCGCTCAAACTTTAGGCGATCAAATTCCTCTGTTCCGGTTATCAGTAAATCAGCACGGCTAATGCTCTCCATATCGGTAATTTGTAGGGTTCTCATCCGACCCAATTTTACATCATCAACACCAGGAACATAAAAACCACACTCGCTGAGGGCGTCGGTAAGGCGATCAATATCAGTCGGAGAAATTCCGATTACCAAATCTAAATCCTGTGTTGTGCGGGGTTCACCGTAAGCGATTGCTGCTACCCCACCCGTGATGTAATAGGGAATGGACAATGCAGTAAAAATGGGATGAACTTTAACCGCTAACTGTACCGAATCCTGAATCCACATTTCTGACTTGACGGTGGGAATGTAATTAGCAGGACAATGGTCTTGTAACCACGCTCTGGCAATTTTTTGGGCGAACTGGGTTGGGGAAAGATGTGCAAATTGTTGGCTTAGAGAACACAACGACAGCTTACGGGCGCTCTTTGCCAGCGATGCTGCCATTTTCAACCGTTCGCCCGGTGTCCTTTGTCGGAGCAAGTGGAACGTCAGCTTATCTGTTTCTACACTGGTGTCTTCAGCCTGGGGACGGTATCCTGATAAAACAGAGAATGGAGGTATGGGTTGAATCATCGCGATCGCGAGTGCAAGATCTGAGTTTCTTTCTATCGAAACGTGGGGGTTTGGGGGAGCTATAGAACCCCATCCTCAGCGGAACGAAGTGGAGTAGGGTGGGGATGCCTTCACTCCCCCAAGTAAAAAGCTAGTACTCGATGTGCTAGCTTTTTACAAGCCCTGCATCCTATGTTAGAATGTGTGACATAGATTTGAAGTCACCATGCTAGTATTCGAGGCAAAACTACGGGGAACAAGCGAGCAGTACGCCATCTTGGATGAGATGATTCGTACTGCTCGTTTTGTGCGTAATTCCTGCCTCCGCTACTGGATGGATAACATTGGGGTTAACAGGTACGACCTCAACAAGTATTGCCGGGTGCTTAGAGAACAATTTGAATGGTGCAAAAAGCTCTCAGCTCAGGCTTGTCAGGCTAGCGCTGAAAGAGCATGGAGTGCCATTGCCAGATTCTTTGATAACTGCAACAAACAAGTTCCAGGCAAGAAAGGTTTTCCTAAATTTAAGAAACATCAAACCCATGGCTCAGTAGAGTACAAAGTTGATGGGTGGGTGTTATCGGACGATCGATTAACCATTACATTTAGGGACGGTTTCAAGGCTGGAGCTTTTAAAATGTGGGGAACTCGCGATTTGCATTTTTACCAAAAAGAGCAGATCAAGCGAGTTCGTGTTGTGCGTCGGGCTGATGGATATTATGTTCAGTTTTCCATCGAGAAGGTGCGAACCGAAAAGCACGAACCCACCAATCGAATGTTAGGGATAGATGTTGGTTTAAACCATTTCTACACTGACTCTGACGGCAACAAAGTAGAAAACCCAAGGTTTTTGAGGAAAGCTGAAAAAGCCTTAAAACGCGCACAAAAACGTGTTTCTCGTAGAACTAAGGGTTCCAAAAATCGCATCAAAGCCATTAAGAGGTTAGGTAGAACGCATCTCAAGGTATCAAGGCGGCGTAAAGACTTTGCAGTTAAGACGGCAAGGGCGCTTGTCCAGTCGGCAGACTTGGTAGCCATTGAAGACCTAAAAGTGCGGAATCTGGTGAAAAACCATCATTTAGCCAAATCAATATCTGACGCTAGTTGGACATTATTTAGGCAGTGGTTAGAGTATTTTGGGAAAGTGTTTGATGTGCCAGTGATTGCTGTCGCACCGCATTACACTTCTCAAAAGTGTTCTAACTGTGGACAAGAAGTTAAGAAAACCTTGTCTACGCGCACTCACAAATGTCCGCATTGCGGGTATGTTGACTGCCGTGACACGAATGCAGCCATCAACATTTTGATGAAAGCGTTACAAGGATTAGCACAACTACCGTCGGGCAGACGGAAAGTTACGCCTGGGGATGAGATGACCCGCTGCTTAGAAGAGGAAACTCCAAAAAGCAAGGTTGCTCGTAGAGCCAGGAAGACTCGTCAGTGATGATGGGAATCCCCACCCTCAGCTTTTAGCAGGGTGGGGAGGATGTCAAAATGTTATCGACGCAGTTTTCGTCTCAATTCCCGCAGCATCCGACTGGTTCCTTGTTCAATGGCTTGTTGCACCAATGGGGGAATTAGTTCGGTAATCGACATATCAGGAAAGATGGCTGTTTCTGTTGAGAGACTATAGTCCCCATTGTGGAAAATATAAATCCTAAGCTGATGATGGCGATAAATCCAAACTTCTGGGACTTGTAAAGCGGCGTAGGCGTCAAGGGTGGTTTTTGAAGTGACATCGCACTCAATAGCCAGATCAGGAGGTGGGTAAATGTCCAAATCCATAATCGTGCAACCTTGGACACGGTTAGCGTTCTGGATATAGAGACAGGTATCGGGTTCAACACCAGCAATAACTGGGCGTTTGAAGGTTGTTGAACCAAAGTCCTCCCAATCACGCTCCTGGCTATCTAAGATTGTTTTAACAATATCGGCAATGATGCGATGGGGACGTTCATGAATGGCTAAAGGGGACATTATCGAGAGAATACCTTGGTAGTAGGCGATGCGGGTGTTACGTTGTTCGCCTAACTCCGCCAGAATTTGTTCAAAGTCTTGCCAAGATATATCAGAAATCTGAATGGTGCTACCTGGAGTTAGTTTAATGGCGCGAATGGGAATAGTGACACTCAAGCTATTTTGCTCCAATCCATGCAATTGATGATACCAAATCCACTGAAGCCACGGCGATTAAAATCGCTGCTACACAAACAAAGTCCGCCTGCGCGGACTGGATTATAAATTAGATCCCCGACGTCTTTAAGAAGTCAGGGATCTGGTAAGGATGGATTAAACTGAGGCTACCGCTTTATCGGTCTCGCGATCGCTCTCGTCCTGATGTTGTCCCTGTAACCAACCATAGAGTCGGTTCAGGGCATTCACATAAGCTTGGGCTGATGCCACAATAATATCGGTATTGGCAGCATGACCGGAAAAAACTCGACTGTTATAACGCAGGCGAATGGTAACTTCCCCTAGGGCGTCAATCCCGGCTGTTACTGACTGCACCGAATACTCAATCAGTTCATTGGGGACATTCACCACGCGGTTAATCGCTTTATACACCGCATCCACTGGACCGGTACCAATCGCCGCATCCATCAGTTCCTCACCTTCGGGAGTGCGTAAGGTTACCGTAGCAGTCGGACTGGCATGATCCCCACAGGATACCTGGACTAATTCTAGATGGAATAGTTCGGGAACTTGGCGGATTTCGTCGTTAACCAGCGCCTCTAAATCCCAATCGGATACGTCTTTTTTCTTATCCGCCACTTCTTTAAAGCGGACAAAGGCTTTATTCAACTCTGTCTCAGACAGATCAAACCCTAATTCCTTGAGACGAGTGCGGAAGGCGTTGCGCCCTGAATGCTTACCCAAGACAATCTGATTATCGGTTAAACCGATTAACTTGGCATCCATTATTTCGTAAGTCAGCTTATTTTTTAGGACGCCATCTTGGTGAATACCCGATTCGTGAGCAAAAGCATTTGCGCCAACAATTGCCTTATTTGGTTGCACTAACATTCCCGTCAAATTAGATACTAACCGCGAGGTTTTGTAAATCTGGCGCGTGTCAATATTTGTTAAGGACTCCTCTGACTCAGGAGGACGTCCCAAATAGGGGTTGTAAAATTGCCGCCGGACGTGTAATGCCATGACGAGTTCTTCTAGGGCCGCATTTCCTGCCCGTTCGCCAATACCATTAATCGTGCATTCTAACTGTCGCGCCCCATTTTTCACGGCTTCGAGGAAGTTGGCAACGGCTAATCCTAGGTCATTGTGACCGTGAACGGAGATAATGGCTTGGTCAATATTAGGGACGTTTTCTGTAATCCCGCGAATCAATGCGCCAAACTCACTCGGGGTGGTGTAGCCTACGGTATCGGGAATATTCACCGTTGTCGCCCCCGCCGCGATCGCACGTTCTAACACCTCGTACAAAAACTCTGGATCAGAACGCCCTGCATCTTCGGGGGAAAACTCCACATCCTCGACAAAGGATTTGGCATACGCCACCATTTCTTCTGCGATCGCGACAACCTCCGGTCTGGTCTTTTTCAGTTTATAGTTGAGATGAATATCGGATGTGGCAATAAATGTATGAATTCGGGCATTGGCGGCGGGTTTGAGGGCTTTCGCCGCCGCTTCGATATCCTGACGGGTGGCTCTGGCTAACCCACAAATTGTCGGTCCCGACTCGATACCTACAGTTTTGGCTATCTTTTGCACGGCGTCGAAGTCACCCGCACTGGCATAAGGGAACCCCGCTTCAATCACATCAACACCGAGTCGTGCTAGTTGCCGTGCGATCGTCAGTTTCTCCTCTACGTTTAAGGTGGCTCCGGGACACTGTTCGCCATCACGAAGCGTAGTATCAAAAATAATAATTCGATTGGGTTGCTTGTTCATTCGATTCTCTCCGGTCATAAAGTTGTCAATTTTTAATGGGTCAAAGGATAAGGGTTAGTTTGTATCTGTCTTTAATTAAGAATCTACTTTCTCGATCTGATCACGAATTTCATTTAAATCAATATACCGATCCGTAGCATTTCTTAATTCTCTGGCAATCATCCCTTCAGTCGATACGACTGTAATATGAGTATTCTTTGATCGCAGCAATTCGATCGCCCGTTCAAAATCACCATCTCCACTAAAGAGAATAACTCGATCATACTGTTCTACCGTATTAAACATATCAACAACAATTTCTATATCAAGATTGGCTTTTTGGGAATAACGACCTGAACTATCATCATAATACTCTTTTAAAATTTTAGTTCTGACTGTGTAACCCAGACTAATCAGGGCATCTCTAAACCCTCGCTGATCTTGAGGATCTTTTAATCCGGTGTACCAAAATGCATTAACCAGAACAATATGAGGTTCTTTTTTAAAATGTTCTAAGACCCGCTTCGGATCAAAGAACCAGCCATTTTTTTGTTGAGCATAGAACATATTGTTCCCATCAACAAAAATAGAAATACGGTTCATAGAGCAAGGCATATAAACTCAGACCTAATATTTTTGGGAAATTTAAGTGAACTTCTTATTTTAGCAATTTTAATCTAAATATTGACTGATAGTTAGTCTGTCGGCGTAATTCCTAAGCTTTTTAGCGCTATCTAAATTTTCTTACTCTCTCACCTCCAAGTTCAATCTCTTAGTAAAGAAACTCATGTCGCTAGATCTCTGTTTGCTTTCTTAAACCTTAGCGACTCTATAGGACGTAGACAGGGAGCTATCTTCAAGCTATCCTCAGGCTTGAGGATAACACCAGCCCATTCGCTGTAGATGTACTTTATCGAATTCGGCGATTCATCCCCAACTATACCCGATCAGAGTTAGTTGGGGATGAACCGCCAGTAACAGCAAACTTGCTTGAATTTAACTTAACAAGTGTGATACCATTACGTGATTTTCCATAAACATACTGATATAAGCACAATTCTACCGTGGGGTACAAGGAAAGTCACGCCTAGACGAGAGATGGAACTCTATCTTGGTGGTTGTAAAGACTTAGCCTGCTACGTCTGGAAGTGAGGAGCATACCAAGTTGCCTTCTAACATGTCATTGGAAAGCGTTGACCCAACCTACCCCGTTGGCTGTTCAAGGAAGCTTCACCCAGAGGTTTCTCTTAAGTAGGAACACCAGTCGCTCCAACTTCCAGCATAAAGCTTACCCCTTGCCATTCCGGCTAATTCCAAGGATAAGAGATTCACGCAGGCGGTGACTCCAGACCCACAATAGACAATGATCTCCGGTTTATCTTGGACATCATTCCATCGTTGTTTTTGCTGATCGGGGGAGTGTAGATAGCCTTGAGCATTAGTTACCTCTTGCCAAGGGTAATTAATTGCACCAGGGATATGACCTGCAATTGGGTCAATGGGTTCATGCTCTCCTAAATAGCGATCGCGTGCCCGTGAATCGACTAAAGCGACGTCTGGTAAATCTTTCCTGGCTTTGACCGCATTGATATCAACCACCCACTCGGATCGCACTTGCGGCACAAACTGCCCAGGTTGAGGGGTTGGTAGAGCATCAGTTACCGGATAACCTTGGGATTGCCATGCTCCCCAGCCACCATCCAATACCGCGACGCGATCGTGTCCCAGGTAACGCAGTAACCACCACAGACGCGCCGCAAAAGCACAACGGGAATCATCATAAGCCACGACTAAGGTTTCACCGAATCTGACTCCTATCGCGGCGAGTTTTTGGGCAATCTGGTTGGACTCAGGTAAGGGATGACGCCCTCCATGACGTTCTACGGGAGCAGAAAGATCTTGGTTCAAATCCAAGTAATGCGCTCCCGGAATGTGACTCGTCTGATACTGTTGATATCCCTGTTGCGGATCGGCAAGGGCAAAACGACAATCGATGATCACCACTTGCGGATCATTAAGGTGTTCTTTTAGGAATTGGCTGGAAATAATCAAAGGATGATCACTCATTCGATGACATCAGTTAAAATGGGTTAATCGTTATCGAAAAATATACGCCATTTTCTTGCCAGGTATTATCCTCGGACTCAACAGAAATTAAGGGAATCCCCCAGTCTAAGCGAGCGGTGATGCGATCGCCTTGTTGCCATTGTAGTCCCAACCCCAGAGCCGCCAAACTGCTCGGGTTAGGAGCGTCTATCTCGCCGTTATTCCAGGTTGTGCCAACATCCACAAAGGGAGTCACCTGTAAAACACCATCCCACTCAGGAATGCGTAAAATGGGCAGCCGCACCTCGGCTGAAGCAAAGGCGCCATTATCAGTGAGTCGAATATCTTGGCGATAGCCGCGTACACTCCCTTGACCCCCTAAACCATACTGCTCCACAGGTAACAAGTCTTGAGCGGCTAGTTGAATGTCACCGCGAAGCACCAGTAATGTATCTGGGGCTAAAAGTCTTACCCACTGGGTTTGACCCCGCCAGGAAAAGAAGTGACTATCAGGCGCATCATCGTTGACTGTGGCATTAAAGACACCCAGACCTACATTAAACTGAGAGCGTAGGGCAAAGACTTCCCTCGCCCCTCGTTTAGTCCACTCTTGAAAGAATCGCAGGGCTGAAACTCGGATGCGCCCATCCTCATCAGCACCCAATGAAGGAAAACCAACTTCTTCTCCTATTAAGTCTTCTAAGAAAACGGTTTTTGTATTGCGTCGAGAGGCGGTTAAACCCACTGCGAATTCCTGGGTTGGTGTTTCCAGGAGGGGTTGACGAAATGTGAGGTCAAAACTGGTTGAGTCGGATTGGATATCAAGAAAGTTAAATGGATCTTCAATAATCTCGCTGGAGGTGTTGCTAAAGCTAAAGCTAACCGTGCCATTACGCGGATTCACGGGTAGGGCGTAGTTAAATTCAATCTCATCGCTACCATCGGTATTGGTATAGCTGAGGGTTACGCCATCGCCGAATCCGAGTAAGTTGGCTTGAGTTATGGAAGCCCCGCGCCGGAAGCTACCCACACTGGGGGAACGCCCATTGTTGGCAACGAGTTGGTAACTCCAGGTGTTGGCTTCGATAATATCGACGATGAGTAAACTGGTACCGGGTCCAGAACCGGTCGAGAGTTCAGCCGAGATATTTTCGATGAGGGGATCGAGCTGCAAAAGACGTAGGGATTCGAGTAAATGCGGTACATTGAGGGGTTTGGGATTAGCGACAGCAATACGCGATCGCACGTAGTTGGGACGCAGGCGGCGAAGTCCATTCACCTGAATCTCTTCGATTCCGCCTTCGACAATTTCAATAGTGACGGTATCCTGGTTTAGGGATTGAGGTGGAATGAAGGCACCGGATGTAGCATAGCCGTTGTTTACGTATAACTGGGTGATGGCAGTTCTGGCATTTAAGAGTTCAGCAAAGGTAATCGGGCGATTAGTAAACTCAGCTATCTCTTCGGCTAACTGTTCATCACTAAATGCTGTATTGCCGATAAATTCAAAATTTTTCACCGTAATTTGGTCTTGAGTGACACCCTCTGGCGTCTCCGGCGTTGTCGGTGTTAATTGAGGGGATTCTAGAAGCTGTTCTGGGGGGGGTAATGTAGGAGACGGTGTGGCTTCTGGCAGCCTAGAGGGAGGCGGTGGCTCAATGTCTTGAGGCGGAGGCAGTTCAGGAATTGAGGGACTCTCTCGAGGAGTCGTGCGATCAGGAATTTGAGTGACGTAGAGGGGCAAGTGTTGAGTGTTGAGTGTTGAGATATGCCATGGCGCGTCTTTCGGGGCGGGTTTCATGAGTCTCGTTTCTTCCTTTACCCCGATGTGACTAAACCCGCCCCGACTGAGTTTTGAATGGGTGATCTCATGTCCGTCTAAACGGTTACCATTGTCTTCTACCTTCCCTTGTACCCTGTGCCCTGTGCCCTCTGCCTTCGTGGAGCCTTCTGTCTTTTCTTCCTCAATTGTTCTCGATAAATAGTTTAGGTGTTCAGGGTGAGGTAAGACTGGAGACAAGGACGTCTTGATTGAGGCTTTAGCGTTTGTGGAGATAGGCAGATTTTGAGCGTTTACCGAGGGAGTTAGCCATAACACCGCTGACAATGTTGCTATAGAGGTGAATAGAATTTGCCCGTTGGACTCTACACCAATCATATTGTTCATTTATCAAAAATAAAGAGGCTGATTATCGAGGAAGTTGGTAAAGCAATCATTGAAAGATAATCATCGGTTTGACAAAATCCTAGTATGGCATGGCAAGAATTATAAACCTATTCTCATTCATCCTGTGATTCCTGCGGTAAACCCCTGGAATAGTGGGATTTGGGCGTAGCAGGACTGTTTCTTTTTAGCGATGTTACTCTTACTAAGCTGTTCGGCATTTAAACCTTAATGTCAACAACTGCTCTCATCGTTGTAATGCGAGCATCTTGCTCGCTACCCATTCCCAATTTAAATGCGGGATAGCTTACTGGCTAATGAACTACCCCACCTTGTAGAAAGAAAAAGCTAACAAGAATTAGTCAACAATACTTGAAAATAAAAGTAGAGGGTGTTAATCCCCTGACTTCCTAACCCTTCCCACCCTGTAGACGGGTGAGAATTGGAGCGAGTTCAGTTAAACCCCTGATCTGATGAAGCTTTTAATTAGACCTGTTCAAATGTCGGCAAATCTTTGAAGTTTCCTTTGATTTTCTTTTCTGATTTCGGAATAACTTCAGTGAGATATTTGACTAAGATTCTTGAATCAAATATAAATAATAGTTTCATTTTATAATAGCGTATTTGGGTTAGAGTGTCAAAACGTTTTAAACTGAACAAACTGGTACAATCATACCCTCACGAGCTAATACATCATTGGGAAAGACAGATTTTAGTTGGGATTCCATCCAGTCAAGAAAGTCATCATCATGGTCAGGATGGTAGTGAGACATAACAACCCGCTTAACTCCTGCTGCCTTAGCTGTTGCCATACCGGTTTGCCAGAGTTGGTCTTGCCAGTCTAGCGGCGAAGGCTTGAGAAAATCATCTGCACGAATATTACACGGGGCATCCAAAATGAGCAAGTCAGCATGGCGGGCTAAGTGTAACAAATTGTGATCCAATCGATCCGGCGATTGGGAATGAGCGATCGCGTAGACGGCAGAATGACCTTTCCAGGTGACACGGTAGCCCATTGAACTGGATGCCGGGTTAAGTAAAACCGCTTCAACGACTAGATCATCCACGGTAATTTTATGACTCGAACCCAATTCGTAAAATTTTAGCTCCGATTGCATGACCTGAAGTGGAACGGGAAAATTAGGCGCTAACATTTGCCCACCTAGGCGCTTTTCGATTGAGTCTCCATTAGTCGCCTTTGCGCCATAGATGTGGAAACAATTGCCGGGAATAAAGGCAGGTGTAAAAAAGGGAAATCCCTGAATACTGTCCCAGTGGCAATGAGTGAAGAAGATGTAGGCTTCTAGGGGCATTTGGCGGAGTAAATGGTTGCCGAGAAGCCGCAAACCACTCCCCCCATCAAAAATCAGGCGTTTAGAGCCGACACGCATTTCTATACAGGAGGTATTGCCACCATAGCGTACCGTTTCTTTCCCTGGAGCCGAAACTTTACCTCGAACGCCCCAAAATTGGACAACAAAATTGACGGTAGGGCCAGTTACCATGTTGGCTATAGCATTAAATGTGCGGGGGCTGGGTGACGCTGGATCAGAATCTGCCATCGTTCGATTAAATGAGCTGCCCTTAGCCGAGCTTCACACCCAGCAATTTCCACTATATGATACTCAGATAGGGACACTTTGGGTGAGGTAGTCGCTAAGGCTTTTGCGTCCACGGAGGCAATAACGGTATTTTTAGAGAAAATAACCTAGGGAAAACTTGTACAAAAGCTATGAATTTCCGCCTTTCCCCTAGGTTGAATTTTCTAGCACCCTTATTTTGATCAGGAAGTTTCTCTCAAGTCTGTTAATTTTAGCGTGCTTGGTGGAGTTGCCTTGTGAGTTCTGTCACAAAAAGCAGCGGTAAGCTGAGGGACTTGCGGCGATGGGATAGGAGGGATAGAACTTGGTTCATAATTCCTCCTTGATTGTTTAGGGTTTTGAACCATGAACCCTTAATGGTGAATCCCACCGCTTTCCAGGGTGGGAGTACCTCAACTATCGGCTTGACTATCTACCAGACTTGTTACCGGCGGCGATACACTTCTCCACCAGTGGCATAACGTCCTTGATATCCTTCCAGCCTAGAATTTCCGTGACTTTTTTTTCTAGATTTTTGTAAGTCTTGAAAAATTCAGCAATTTCATCCAACCGATGCTCAGCAACATCTTTGAGCGATTTCACTTTAGCATAGCGTGGATCTTTGTCAGGAACACAGAGGATTTTTTCGTCGCGATCGCCAGAGTCAATCATCTCTAGCATACCAATGGGTCGGGCGGTAATGACACAACCGGGAAAGGTTGGCTGATCCATGATCACCATACCATCGAGTGGATCGCCGTCATCGGCTAAGGTGTTCGGGATAAAGCCGTAATCATAAGGGTATTGCACCGAGGAATATAAAACCCGATCAAGGGCGAAGGCTTGTAGATCTTTGTCGTACTCGTACTTGTTTTTACTCCCGGCGGGAATTTCAATTAAAACGTTGATCAGTCCCGGTTTGGGTTGACTTGGAATCCGTGATAAATCCATGACAAAATTGTGTAAGCGACACAGCAGATGGGGGAAACCTAGCTATCCAAGGCTAAGTTACAAGGTTCAATCGTCCCGTATCGACGGTTGAAAAACCCCCGTGTAGCATTCTAAGCGAAGAGGGTCAATCTCCGCCTTAGCTTAAGGATTTTTATCTCCCAGACAAGTAGGAAAAGGCAACAGTAACAGTATTGCAACAGACAGAGTTATATTAAGTCCGGTAGCATCAGATTTATAGTATCCGAACCAATAAGAGTCATGTCTGAACAGTTTACCCAACAAGTGAGCGATCGCATCTGTAAGCACATGAATGATGATCATGCTGAGGCGATCGCGCTTTATGCCCGCACCTTCGGGAATTCTCCCGATACGGAGGCGGCTCAAATGCAATCCATTGATGCGACAGGGATGAATTTAATCGCCCAACGTCAGGGTGAGTCGGTTCCCTTACGCATTGAATTTGATCACACCCTCAAAGACTCTGAAGACGCTCACCACACGTTAATTGACATGGTGAAGCAAGCCAGAGGTGCGGCTAAATCAACCTAGCGACGTGATAAATTAACGGAGCGGCTATTAACGCGGGTAAAAAGGACGCAACACGGATGTGGGTCAACTGTAACAGGTTGATTCCCGTCCCCAAAATCATTAATCCCCCCACCCCTGTAATCAGGAGAATTCGGGGATCAGTAGTGGGATCGGGGATTGCTTGCGCCAAGACTCCCGCCACTAGAGAAATTCCGCCCTGATAGACTAGAATCACAACAATCGAAAAACCGACGCCAATTCCAAAACTACTCGAAAGTGCGATCGCGGCGATTCCATCCATCACAGCTTTTAGCGTCAGTAAGGTATCGTCACCCGTCAAGCCATTATTCAGACTCCCCAGCAACGTCATTGGACCGACACAAAACAATAAGCTAGCCGCCACAAATCCTTCCGTGAAAGCACCACTTCCCCGAAACCGAGTTTTTAGCCAATTTCCCACCGAGTGCAGTCTAGCTTCAATTTGCCACCATTCTCCCAGTAATCCTCCCAAGACAATACTAATCAGCGCCAATACCACACCATCAATGCGCCCTGCTTGCACCTGAGTCATACTCGCCGCCATGGTAACACCCAGAAATAGGGTAAGAAGCCCTACCCCTTGGGTGATAATTTGTTGCATGGGTTTAGGTAAACGGTGTTTAAGTAACAACCCTACAGTTGTGCCAATAGCTACCGTTATCACATTTATCCAAGTTCCGCTTGTCTTGGCAAAGAAATCAGTTAGCAAAACATTAACTGTCAACGTTAATAGTGGCGTAGCATACTTAATTTAATACATTAACCATTAGCAAGTAGGTTGGGTTGAGGGACGAAACCCAACACCAACGGGTTAGCTGAAACATTTTGTGTTTTCACACTCCATGCTCCCCCATAATAACTTGAACGCTAACAACAAACGCACAAGTTAGTAAATTTAAGGCTAAAGCCCTTACTACAAACCTCATCTAATATAGTATTTAATCCATCTTGGCTCAAGGAGTGTTCTATGGCTTCTCCCTTTCCCGGCATGAATCCTTATTTAGAAAATCCGGCATTTTGGTCAGAAGTACATAATCAATGGATAATTAATAATTGATAATTGACAATTGATTAATTGGGTCTAAGACCTCTTCGTTTACGAAGAAATTAAAAAAGATTTTCCTTAATTTCAATCCTCTTCTTTTAAGGAGAGGTCATTATCCATTGTCAATTTGTGAACCCCCTCCCGTCCCCCTTGAGATCCCCCTCCCGTCCCCCTTAAAAAGGGGGAGACCTGAAGAGTCTGGTCTGGCACATAAATGTGTAGGGGCGGGTTTTACTACTCTCTTTTCGGTTGCACCCAGATGTAACTAAACCCGCCCCGATTCGTCGGTTTCGTGAGTTTATTTAACAAGTCAGATTACCGTGAGGGTACACAACCCAAAAGGTTACCAATGTGAGTTTTTCACCTTAAGTAAAACCAAAGCTTCATGAATTTTCCCTACCCTCGCTTATAACCGTAGTACCAACGACTCGTCCTATCCCCCACATTTTTAACCGTATGAGATTCTTTTGCCGGAATCAGCACTTCCTCTCCGACTTGAGGACGAAATGTTTTCCCTTGAAACGATAACTCAATTTCCCCTTCCAAAAGCATCACCAGTTCATCCGTATCGTGGACATAATCTGCCCACACCTGTCCCGGTGAATCCGTCCAAATCCCACAACTAAAGCCTCGGTTTTGCCAGTCGTTTTTAACGGTAGAATAGTCCATGGTGAACTGAAACAGCTAAAATTGTCGAATAGATTGAGTTCGTAGTGAGGGCTTTAGCCCTCTCAAGCTAGGCGTTAAAGCACTAAAGTGCTTACTACAAACAAAGCCCTATTTTAGTTGTGCCAAGCTAGTAGGTTGGGTTGACGCCAGAAACCCAACAAAAGATAGGGCTAAAGCGCTTACTACAAGCCTTACAGGATGGGCTATTCGACAGAAACGGATTTCACATCTACCGTAGCTTCCGGTGTCGTACTGGTTTCTTCCGTGACGATTCCCGCTTGGCGAGATTTAGCCAAATCAATCAACCACTGCGACATCTCAGACACCAGCAGCGTCAGCACGACGACATCATCAATTTGCCCGACAATTGGAATAAAGTCTGGGGCGATATCAATGGGACTAAACACGTAAAGGAGAGTCCCTAAGACTATCCACCAACGGTATTTAGGATTGCGAACCGCGTTACGATACCAGTTATATATGGATTGGATTGAAAAATTATTCATCAGTTTTTCCCGACAGCTACCTTTCATCTTGCCAAATTCATCCCGGAATCTCTATGGGGATAACCCACCTGTTCAGGTGCAGAACTTACACCTACTGACGTGAGGGGGAGAGTTTGATGGGATTGGGATTTGCTGGGGATGATGGGAATCGCGCTTTGTTACTGTTTTACATCATCACACAGAAACTTATCGCTATCTGGGGCGCTGTGCTTCAAATAATCCCCAACCCAATCACAGGCTCTATGCATGAGTGCATCTAGCGTTAAATCCTCTAAATTCCACAGCTTCACTGTTTTATCCCCACTAGCAGAAGCAATCGTCTTTCCATCTGGGCTGAACACTACGCTATAGACTGCTTCTTCATGACCAGAAAGACTGTGGAGAAGTTCACCTTCTCGATTCCACAACCTGACTGTTTTATCATTACTAGCAGAAGCAATGGTGTTTCCATCTGGGCTGAACACTACCCTCCCGACTGTTTCTTCATGACCAGAAAGAATGTGGAGAAGTTCACCTTCTCGATTCCACAACCTGACTGTTGTATCTGTACTAGCAGAAGCAATCGTCTTTCCATCTGGGTTGAACACTACCCTCCAGACTGTTTCTTCATGACCAGAAAGAATGTGGAGAAGTTCACCTTCTCGATTCCACAACCTGACTGTTCCATCCCCACTAGCAGAAGCAATCGTCTTTCCATCTGGGCTGAACACTACACTGATGACTGTTTCTTCATGACCAGAAAGAGTGTGGAGAAGTTCACCTTCTCGATTCCACAACCTGACTGTTTTATCCCAACTAGCAGAAGCAATCGTCTTTCCATCTGGGCTGAACACTACCCTTATGATTGATGCTTCATGACCAGAAAGAATGTGGAGAAGTTCACCTTCTCGATTCCACAACCTGACTGTTTTATCCCCACTAGCAGAAGCAATCGTCTTTCCATCTGGGCTGAACACTACGCTCCAGACCTCGTCTTCATGACCAGAAAGAATGTGGAGAAGTTCACCTTCTCGATTCCACAACCTGACTGTTTTATCAGAACTAGCAGAAGCAATCGTCTTTCCATCTGGGCTGAACAATACGCTATTGACCCATGCTTCATGACCAGAAAGACTGTGGAGAAGTTCACCTTCTCGATTCCACAACCTGAGTGTTTTATCCCTACTAGCAGAAGCAATCGTGTTTCCATCTGGGCTAAACACTACGCTACTGACCAATTCTTCATGACCAGAAAGGGTGTGGAGAAGTTCACCTTGTTGATTCCACAACCTGACTGTTTTATCCCCACTAGCAGAAGCAATCGTCTTTCCATCTGGGCTGAACACTACGCTCCAGACTGATGCTTCATGACCAGAAAGGGTGTGGAGAAGTTCACCTTTTCGATTCCACAACCTGACTGTTTTATCCCAACTAGCAGAAGCAATCGTCTTTCCATCTGGGCTGAACACTACCCTCCAGACTGTTTCTTCATGACCAGAAAGACTGTGGAGAAGTTCACCGGCTCGATTCCACAACCTGACTGTATCCCCACTAGCAGAAGCAATCGTATTTCCGTCTGGGCTAAACACTACCCTCCAGACTGGTTCTTCATGACCAGAAAGAGTGTGGAGAAGTTCACCTTCTCGATTCCACAACCTGACTGTATTATCCCAACTAGCAGAAGCAATCGTCTTTCCATCGGGGCTGAACACTACGCTATTGACTGGTTCTTCATGACCAGAAAGACTGTGGAGAAGTTCACCTTCTCGATTCCACAACCTGACTGTTTTATCACCACTAGCAGAAGCAATCGTCTTTCCATCTGGGCTGAACACTACCCTCCAGACTGTTTCTTCATGACCAGAAAGGGTGTGGAGAAGTTCACCTTCTCGATTCCACAACCTGACTGTTTTATCACCACTAGCAGAAGCAATCGTCTTTCCATCTGGGCTGAACACTACGCTAATGACTCGTTCTTCATGACCAGAAAGAATGTGGAGAAGTTCACCTTCTCGATTCCACAACCTGACTGTTTTATCATAACTAGCAGAAGCAATCGTGTTTCCATCTGGGCTGAACACTACGCTATAGACCAAATCTTCATGACCAGAAAGGGTGTGGAGAAGTTCACCTTTTCGATTCCACAACCTGACTGTTTTATCCCCACTAGCAGAAGCAATCGTCTTGCCATCTGGGCTGAACACTACGCTATAGACTGGTTCTTCATGACCAGTTAATCGATTCCGCTCTCTAACGCTGTCGTCATAAATTACCGTCTGCAAGGTTTGATTAATTCGCCGCTTAATCTCCAATTTTTCTGAATTTGATTCTTTGAATAGCTCTCCTGCCCGAATCCCTTCAATCAGAGCATCTAATTTCAGATTTGACTTAACCAATATCTGGGAAAAGCGGCTTAACGCATCAATTTGACCTGCCATCCTTTTTTCTGATTCCCGCCACTGGACTACCGCCAAGCTTGTTAAACCCATCAACCCAATCAAAGCAGTAACCGATACAACTATAATTCGGCGAGCTTGTTTAAGTTCTCGTTTACGGCGACTTTCTTCTTGATGCAAATGAGTCTCTTTCGCCGCTATACTTGCTTCAATAAATGCGTTTTGCAAGTCGGTGGCTGAAGGCTTTTTCCGGCTTTGATTCGTTTCCTGTAACCAGTCTTGAGCAATTGCTAATTCATTTCCCCGCAACAACAAATCATCACTTTTATCCTTCTGCTGCCACTCCAGCGCTCGCTGTGACCATTTGCTATGCAGGCGAACGTGTTCTCTATCCGTATCTAAAGCCCTGACCAATTGATTGAAATTGGCATTAAACTCCCGTTGATTCTGATTGAAATCAATCCACTGGATCTGGGCTAACTCTGGATGTAAATTTGCCGAGTCTACGGGTTGATGTAATACGGTGATAAAACGCTTATTTAAACTGGCTGCATAGTCCACCTCAGCAGCACAGTACGGTGAATTAACCGAACGCGGTGAAAGAATAAACAAAAAGTTATCACAGGCTTTAATCCCTAACTGAATCTCCTGCTGAAAGTCACTCCCCGATGCAATACTTTCCTGGTCAAACCATGTCGTTTTTCCTTGCATCTGTAATGCATCATTTAGCTTTCTCGCCAAGTCTGAGTCAGCACGGGAATAAGAGATAAACACATCCAGCGACTCTAACGGCGGTTGTCGCAGGCTTTCAGTAATGAATTCTTCTTGTAAGGCGGTGGGTGGATGGTGTGTCCTTTTTTGTGCTACCTTTAACCACGCTTCAGCACTGCGTAAGTTATAGCCTCGTAGCAGAATACTAGGATTTTGGTATTGCTCTTTCCACTTCAGCGCTTTGGTCAGTAAAATCTTATGCTCTCGATAATAAGCCTCATCCTGATGTAGAATCCGTAATAACTGACTTTCATCAAGCCGATAATCCTCTTCCTTTACATTATCGGTGAGGTCAATATATTGTAATCCCTGTAGCGCGGGTGGGATTTGTTCCACTGGTGTTTCCCGTACCAGTACCGGAATAATCCGCTTGTGCAGTGATACCGCTAAGTCTAATTCTTGTTGACAGTAGGTTGAGTTTACGGAGTCGGGTGAAAGGAGATACACTAAGTTATCCGCCTGTTCAATTCCCCGTCTAATCGCGTCCTCAAAGGATTCTCCACTTTGAATATCTGTTGTATTTGTCCAAACGGTAATGCTTTCTCGCCTTAAACTGCGACGAATCTTTTCCATCGTCGCCTTATCTACATCGCTGTAGGCAAGAACCACCTGAGTCATCAAGTTATTGGCATTTTTGATACTTTCGGTGATGTATTCGCAATGTAAGTCCGTAGGAAGACAAGGCGGTTGTTCATCTTTAAACCGTACCTTTAACCAAGCTTCTGCCTGTTGTCTCTCTGCGCCAACTAATAGCCAACGATGTTGCTTTTGATTCCTCTCCCATTCCAATGCTTTGGCTAGAAAACGGGTATGTTGTTCTACATAGTCGGAATGAGAACGGAGTAATTTTACTAAGTCAGCTAAGGATGCTTCAAAATTGTTTACCCCCTCCTGAAAATACACCCAGTTGAGTTTACGGATTGTTGGGTGCATGTTTTGATAGCTTTCATGTAACCCCTTTGCTTTATAAGCTTCCCACTCTGACTGAGTACCATTAGGATTACGCTGCTGCCAGGTTTCCTGGCTAATTCCCATAACGTGTAATATAGGAATAATCCGTTTATTCAGTTTAATCGCCAGTTCAATTTCTTTTAGGCAATAGGGAGAGTTGACGGAATGAGGAGAAATGATAAATAGGAAATGACTAGCTTTTTCGATGCCATCGTCAATTTGATTCTGGAAGTCTACGGCTAGGGGAATATCATTGAAGTCAAACCAGACGTTAAACTTTTGTGCAGTTAGACGGGATTGCAGGGTTTGAGCGAAAGCTTTACTATCGGCTCGTCCGTAAGAGATAAAGGCATCAAAAATTGTCATTTTCTGGTATCTGTCCCTAGCTAAACGTCAGGAATACAGCTTTGAATGTGGAGTATGTCACCGTTGTCGTAGCGTGACACACCGAATTGGGTGGAGGACGAACGAAAGCAATACCTTGATGCTAACCCCACCCTAACCCTCCCCTTTATAAGGGGAGGGAACCGGAAAGGAGCATTTCCCCCCAAAGCACCGGGGGGATTAAGGGGGGTTATTTTTAAGGCAACGAGATTCAAAGGCTCACTTAGTTTGCGTTTCCTCTTAAGTTGACACGGGTGACAGACGTGCGCCCTTTTACCGCACAGACGTGCGTCCAAAACCGTAAAATCCATCCCATCATTTTAGCTGTGCCACGGCAGTAGTGGACTGACACAGCTACAATCGTAGAATAGGTTGTAGGTTGGGTTTCGACTTCGCTCAACCCAACGAACTCTAGGGCTAAGGTTCCTTACTACAAGCCGGAGCGATCGCACATGCCTAACCTGTAAGAACATTTTGTGCAAAAATTTAGGTTGAATGGTACTAAGTTAAGGCTGGTGGGCAATGCCCACCCTACGGTATATCAAGAGTTTCGGCGATTAAAAAATGCAAGTTTTCAGTGCCATTTAATTTAAAGTGAGTAGCGAGCAAGATGCTCGCACTACGAGAATTTTGCCACTATTGACAATAACAATTAATTGAATGTTTTCTTCCCCATCTCCCAGACGCTTCAAAAGCGCGTCTCTACACCCCTTAACCGAACCGTATTGAGACAGTTGCCAAATCGCCACCCGTCTCTCCCGAATCCCGCGCTCTAGCCGCGAAAATTAATCAACCTCTTTGCAAGCGGCGATAAATCCCTAGAATTGGAGTGGCTTGCATTTTAGCAAAGACAATTATACTTAGCAATCAAGGGAGGTTGAGAACCGATATGGATATTGTTGCGGTTATTGAAAAGGGCGGAATCGCCATGTGGCCCCTGTTAGGGCTTTCGATCCTAGCAGTTGGTACAATTTTTGAGCGACTCTGGTTTTGGGCGGGAATCCTCTTGAAACAAGAGGAAATCGTCAATCGGGTGCTGGATGCAGGCGCTCAAAACTGGCAGGTGGCTAGAGAAATCGCGATGAAATCGCGGCGACAACCCGTGGGACGATATTTATATGCTCCCCTACGCCTGATCAGCCCAGAACCTGAATTATTCCGCTTAGCTTTAGAAGGGGCGGCTGATGACGAGTTAGCGGCGATGCGGCGCGGCGATAAGCTATTAGAAGCGGTGATTGCGCTGTCTCCTCTGTTGGGATTACTGGGAACGGTACTCGGTTTAATCAACTCATTAGGCTCAATTACCATTGATCAACTAGGTACAGCCTCCACCGCTGGGGTAACGTTGGGAATCGGCGAAGCGCTGATTAGTACCGCGACAGGACTGATTATTGCAATTACCAGTTTGGCATTTTATCGACTGTTTCAAGCCTTTTGGTTTAACCAAGTCAAAATTTTCCGTAAAGCGGGGACAGAGTTGGAATTACTGTATCGCCAAGATTGGTTACAAGCCGAAGATAGTGATCAAGTGATGAGCGATACCCTCCAAGACCATACCATTAACGTTTACCAAGAGAGTTTTGAAGTACCCCAACCCCCCACTTCACTTCCCAAACCCCGATCCAAGCAGAAGCAGCCGCCAAAGCAGGATGATCAGGTTTTACCGGCACAAAGCGATCGCACTCCCGTCGCCAATGCTAAAACAAACCAAGACGAACAGCTTTCCCCAGACAATCCTCAAGTCCCCTCAAGCGATCGCACTCCCGTCGCCAATGCTAAAACAAACCAAGACGATCCGCTTTCCCCAGACAATCCTCAACTCCCCCAAAGCGATCGCACTCCTGTCTCCAACCCTCAAGGAAACCCAGAAAATTAGAAGTCTTTTCCTTAGTTTTCCCGATATCCTTAGTGCTGCTTGGCTTCAAATTGCCACCCGTTAATGTATAGACAAAAAAGCAGACATCCTAAACAAGTGCAGCCCTGGAGCCTTCTTTGACCTTTTGGAACCCAAGACGATGACAACACTACCCCAGCACCGGACGAAAAAAAAACCTGCCGCTTCCTTCCCCACACTAACCCGCCCTTTAAACTTGCGGATGGATTCCCCAACTGAAGAAGTTCGGATTGAGATCGTACCGCTAATTGATGTTATTTTCTGTATCCTGACCTTCTTTATCCTGGCAGCCGTGGGTCTATCGCGCCAACAAGCCATTAATGTTGATTTACCCAAGGCGAGTACCGGAACTGCCCAAGGACGGCAGATTCTGATGATTAGTTTGGATGAATTGGGGCAAGTGTATGTAGAAAAAAATCCGGTGATTACCCAAGAGCAGTTTATTCAACAACTCCAAGCTTACAAGCAACAAAACCCCAGTGGCGTATTTGTCCTCTACGCCTCGCCCAATGCCATGTATAACGAAGTTGTACAAGTCTTGGATTTACTTCGGGAAGTCGGGGGCGATCGCGTGGCGCTAGCCAATTCACCTGGACAATCGCCGCAAATTCCGGGGACGAATCCCCTTTCTCCCTCAACTGGAGTTCCCGAATTTAACCCCAATCCTGGACAAATACCAGTTAATCCTGATGGCACATTTAATCCCAATTTTCCGCCTCAATTTCCGGGGGTTCCGGGTCAACCTCAATTTGGATCACCCCCGACGAATCCCGGTACGTTACCACCTTCTCCTGGACAATTCCCCATCAACCCCGGTGGTTCTGTTCCACCCAATTTTGGCACACCGACGTCACCGCAGCCGCAAGGGGAATAATTCATGTTGTTGTGTAGAGACGTGCCATGGCACGTCTGTTCTGTAGGGGCGGGTTTGACTATTATCATTGATCACCTCATCCCAGATGGGACTAAACCCGCCCGATTAAGGCGCAGATAGAGAGAATTGATGATAAAGTTTTCTCAAAACCCGCCCCGCTTAAGTGAGAGACTATTCAGTGTTAAGTGACTTATGACCGATAAATCAGGTGCAGGATATCGAATCGAACGCGATTCTATGGGGGAACGGCAAATCCCTAACGATGCCTACTACGGGATTCAAACCCTACGGGCAATTGAAAACTTTCCTATCAGCGGGATTAAACCCTTACCCACCTACATAGACGCCTGTGTGCTGATCAAAAAAGCCACCGCGATCGCGAATGGTAATCTGGGCTGTATTCCCCAAGATATTAGCCAAGGGATTATCCAAGCGGCTGATGAAGTTCTCAAAGGACAATGGCGGGATCAATTTGTCGTCGATATTTACCAAGCAGGCGCCGGTACATCCCACCACATGAATATTAATGAGGTGCTGGCAAATCGGGCATTAGAAATCCTGGGAGATGAGAAGGGTAACTATAAGCGGGTTAGCCCAAATGACCATGTAAACTATGGGCAATCCACTAATGATGTTATCCCCACGGCGATTAGAATCGGGGCGCTGTTGGCTTTAGAACATACCTTGTATCCGGCACTATCTGATGCCATTACCGCCCTGGATAACAAAGGGGATGAATTCCAAGATGTGGTCAAATCCGGCAGAACCCATCTGCAAGACGCTGTACCGGTGCGCCTGGGAGAAGAATTTCGGGCGTGGGCGCAAATTCTCAGCGATCATACCAATCGGATTGAACAAGCATCAGAAGATTTAATGGTACTGGGGTTAGGCGGAAGTGCTGCAGGAACCGGATTAAACACCCATCCCGACTATCGCCATCAGGTTGCCCAAATTCTTGCCCAACTCATTGATCAACCCCTCAAATCTGCCCCCCATCTCATGGCAGCCATGCAAAGTATGGCACCGTTTGTTAATGTATCTGGCAGTTTACGGAATTTGGCACAGGATTTAGTCAAAATTTCCCATGACTTGCGGTTAATGGATTCGGGTCCGAAAACCGGATTCAAGGAAATTCAACTTCCCCCCGTGCAACCGGGCTCATCGATCATGCCGGGAAAATACAACCCAGTTATGGCGGAAATGACCTCTATGGTATGCTTTCAGGTGATGGGCTATGATAGTGCGATCGCCTTAGCTGCTCAAGCGGGTCAATTGGAGTTGAATGTGATGATGCCGTTGATTGGGTATAACCTAATTCACAGTATTGAAATTTTAGGCAATACCCTATCTGCCCTAACTCAAAAGTGTCTAGCCGGAATTACAGCACGACGCGATCGCTGTTTGGACTATGCCGAAGGGAGTCTCGCATTAGTTACCGCCCTGAATCCCCACATCGGTTATCTCAACGCGGCGGCTATCGCCAAGGAATCTTTGGAAACAGGCAAATCCCTGCGACAAATTGTCCTCGACAAAGGCTTGATGAGTGCTGAGGACTTAGCCAAGGTACTCGATCTTGATAAAATGAGTGCTTTGTTCCCGAACCAATGACAAAGGACAAAGGACAAACCATGCAAAGTCAAGATAGTTTTACCCAAGTCACCTTTCATTACATCAATGGCGAAACCGAATCCTTTGATATTCCCGTGACGCCAGAAGCTTTTAGCGAACAACTTGCTGATTTCCTCAGCCAACCTTGGTTAACCCTACATCTGTTCGATCAAACCGTGATCATCCTGACGTCTCAAATTGTCAAAGTGGAAGTGACACCGCCGATTCCTCAACTCCAAGGGGAGGGTGTCTTATCGGATTGTCAACGAGTCACGGCTCTGTCCCGTGGTGCTAAAGTCTAAGATAAACTAAAGCTATTTCATGACACTTATGTCTAGCGTTAGTTTAATTCGGGCACAGTCCTATAACCGACAGCCATTAAGAACCGCCGTAGAAACCTTGCTGGAACCGTTAGGCGGGATTAGGGCATTTGTCAAAGTGGGCGATCGCGTCCTCCTTAAGCCCAATCTTCTCACGGCTGGACGTCCGGGTAAGGAATGTATTACTCGCCCCGAACTTGTGTACGCTGTCGCTGAGTTAGTCAAGGAAGCTGGTGGTCAACCTTTTCTCGGTGATAGTCCCGCCTTTGGTACAGCTAAAGGGGTGGCGCAGGCAAATGGCTATTTGCCGATGATGGATGAACTTAACATACCCATCGTCGAATTCCATGGTCAGCGATATCAAACAGTTAGCCATACCTTCAACCACCTGCGGCTGTGCAAAGAAGCAATGGATGCTGATGTGGTAATTAACTTACCCAAGCTGAAATCTCACACCCAGTTAACCCTGACTCTGGGGGTTAAAAACCTGTTTGGCTGCGTCCCTGGTAAAATGAAAGCCTGGTGGCATGCAGAAGCGGGTAAAGATGCCTTACGGTTTGGGGAAATGTTAGTGGAAACGGCGCGGGCAATTAATCCCAACTTAACGATTCTGGATGGGATTGTAGGTCATGAGGGTAATGGACCGAGTGGTGGAGAACCCCGACGCTTGAATATGCTAGCCGCGTCGGCTGATGTATTTGCTTTGGATCAGGCGGTAGTCAACTTACTCAATGTCGAACCCCTGCAAGTACCGACTGTAGCCGCCGCGATGAAATTAGGATTAAGTCCAAATCTGGATACCCTGGAATTTCCCCACCTGCATCCCGCCGATTTAAAGGTACTCGATTGGAAGCTACCGGATCGGTTAATGCCCATTGATTTTGGTATGCCCCGCCTAATGCGCTCCACATTTAAGCATTTTTACATCCGGTGGATCAAAGAGCCAATAAGTGTTTATGCTCAGCGGTAGTATAATCATTTTTGGATTGTTGGTGAGCAAAATCTAACATTCAAAACTCAAAGAAGGAATTATTTGGTAAACATTGTTACAACCTCTACCCAAGGAGGGAACGTATGCTGATACTACCCTCCGATTGCTTAATTCCACCGCCTAGTGTTAGAGGCGGTTTTTTGTATTTTCTGTCTCGAATTACGTACTAGAGCGTCAGTTCAGTAATAGCAGGTCGTGGTTATGTACAGTGCCATATTAGGTAGAAGTTGGCTTACCCACCGATAACTGATACCGAGTTGCGCTCAAACATAGTAGATAGGAAAAGCAGGGGAGGCAGGGGAGGCGGGGGAAGCAGGGGGAGAGAAAGTTATATCTTTGAATGCAACTTGGTATGAAGAGCAAAATCTGTCATTTATAAGTAATAACAGGGAAGTATAGGTAGCGAATGTTACCTCATGTAGAGGATTTCAGTAGATGATTTGATGAAACTGACTGGTATTCTAGAACTCGCGTCAATCTATCTAAGGTCAGTTGATTTGGCAAAACCGATGTCCTTATTAATAAAGTGTAAGATTTTATTGAAATTGTTTACAGGAAAACAATCCTTGAACCAAAAACTTGTTAGAATATAGGATGTAGGGTCTTGAATTTGACCCGGTCTCAGATAAAATTTCAATTGACTCAAGTTCTGATTAAAACTTCATTTATGGAATCAAGTGGCTCGTCTGCCAACTCTTCTGACCCCTATCCTCATAGATGGGCTGAGATTATCGGTACGGTAATGGCGTTTTTGACTCTGACCTTACCTTTCTTAGCCATTGCTTACTACTCTTCTAGCAGCCTTGATGTTTTGCAGACAACACCCTACTCGCTGCCGAGATCAGAAACAGCTAACTGGAAAAACTTATGAACTGAAGTTCCCCTTGGACAAATTGCTACACTGTATGCCCTCAAGGGGGGAAGAAACTAAACTCACCAGTGCAGTTGACTCAAAATGTACCGCAAACGGTCATAATCATCTTTGAGTAAAACACTGAGGGTTCGCCCTGCTTGAACTAACCAGTCGCGATCGCCCTTGCGAATTTGATAGATATCTCGGATCGCCGCAGCCGTTAGGGCTTCCACTGGCGCTCCACTTACTAACAGGAGTGTTCGCAAAAAATCCAACTTTTCGCTAAAGTAAATGATCTCATCGGGCTGGCATTGATAGACAGCCTGATGAATTTGCGGCGGACGGGGAGGTAGATATTGATAAGCCCGTCCCCTAGGGGGTTGGTCACCATTGTTTCCCTCTCCGGGCGGTATAAACCCAACAATTGCCGCACGAAACTCAGTTTTAAGCATGGCAAAAATTTGCGGCTGTTGCTCCCGCAATTCTGCCAGTGACAATCCCAACGCGACAGCCCGGTGAACTGAATCAATCGGGCTAGTTGTAGCGTGGTAAACTACCGCCATAACCTGATTGCCAGATTCTTCATCAACGGATTTGACCCAACTTCCAAAGGGTGGCATTACCGGAAAGCTCAAATCCTCTGGCTCTAAACATTGTGCCAGAAATTCTGTGGTTGCCGTTTCAATGACTTCCGCAATGTGATTATCAGGGCGTTCTCCAGCCGTAAACTGGGGTAAAGGAAGACGCATCTTTTAGTCCTTTGTCTTTTGTCCTTTGTCTTTCGTCATTTGTCACGACAAAATCTGCTGCTCCATTGGTCATTTATTTGTTATTTTCTTATATGGGGCGGCTCAATGAAATGTGAACAGACAATAAGATGAAAGCGGGAACATAAGAGAAATAAAACCACCTTTTTCTGTATTCAAAAAGCATCTATCTTTGTTCCCGGTTCATTTTCGTTCGCTATAACAGGTCAACGGTTACAGTTTGTTTTTATTTTTTGCCTTGAGGATTCACCTCTTCGAGTTCCGATAAATTGAACGTGACAATTTTATCCCAGTTTCCACCTTCAAACAGCACACCCGCTTTTCCATCACCGATGCGCTGGACTATCCCTTCAAATTTGTAGTAAGTGTCCTCGCCGTTAATGACGCGAACAATTGAGCCAGGAAGAATCATCTGTTTTCACCCATAAATCTCTTATCTTAGCTTACTATAAATTGCTGATTTATAATTAAGCTAATTTCTTACCATTAATATTGGTCAGTGCGCTTCGTCCTTTGTTACCGACTATTGGTAGATCACAATTGACACTCCCCGGTCTCGCATACACGGGGATTCTGCTGGCAGAGCAGGCTGTGGAAGTTGCCACAATCTAACTCTCGCTACGGTCGTCAAACACCGTCTACCCAGTCGGTTTAGGTCAATACCTAACTTTCTGGCTACTTTTCTTAAAATATTAGCACTGCCGTTTAAATCAGCATTTACAATTGTGCCATTTCCACTACGGTAC
>NZ_JAVJRX010000130.1:0-20143 GCF_040219735.1 Coleofasciculus sp. G1-WW12-02
GACTTGTATTTACATTACCACAATAGTAGAACGTTATCCGAATTATTTGACTGGCGAATTTATTCGCTACCTAGACGGTTCGCTCGGTTTCATCTCCCAGCTAAAGAGCGTGGGAGCCTTCACCCATCGCTTTTCCGGTAAAACATAGATTCTTGACGGCTTTTTACGGGCCAATCTTCATTCTCACCGCCGATGATCAGCCGTTCGATGTGAACATATTCTTGAGACAGTTGCTTCAGGGAATTGATCAGAACATCAAGTGCGATCGCATCTGATGTCCCTAAATCAAACCAGCAGCGTCCCCAGGTTCCCTGATAATCAAAGTCTCCTTGATTGTGCATCAGTGCCATGAGGGTGCTGTCTGTTTCTCGGTCATCATAGTCCATATAGCTGATATCCACACCTGTCTCCTGCACTTGGAGATTTTCCGCATCAAATCCGCCCAATTTTCCCAAGTAAAACCATGAATTGAATAACTCTTCAATATAATCTTTTTCCATGGGGGAAGGAACTGTGGCAAACTCTAGCCAGATCCACAAATCGAATGGGTTATACTCGCGAAACTCTACCCGCATAGGTCATCAATCATCAGTTATCTAGAAATTTGACAAGGTTAAGCTGAAACAGGGAATCGGAATCAAGACTGCTTCCCCAGCTTCCCCAACACTAACGGAGAGGGTGGGATTCGAACCCACGGACTCTTTCGAGTCACTCGATTTCAAGTCGAGCGCATTCGACCACTCTGCCACCTCTCCAGGCTTATCTATCATACCAAGCCTAAGCGTTCATGGCGACTGTCTAGAAACAAATTGTCCGCCAACGGGTTGAGGGCGCCGATAGAGAAACTCTTCTAGCACTACAGAATAGTCATTTCCCACCCAAACCAGAGAAATTGAAGCCACCACACCCTCTTTCAGATACACCAGTGAAAAATTTCGCAGTCGGTCTGTTTCCGTTTTCACAATTCGGGGTACACTGGCTGAATTGAGATACACCGTTCCCTGTGAACTGGTGGTGACAATAGTTCGCAATCGCTTGGTTGTGTGGCGTAATCGGTGATGCATGTGACCGAATGTGACTAAGGAGATCTGTTTTCCCAGCGCCTGAGTTTGTGCGATCGCGGCTTCAAAATCGGGGTCACCATGATCTCCGCCCAAGGGATGCCAATCCCTACCACAAGGCGATTCGGCTTCCTCGCCTAACCCCGTTGGTCCATTGTGACCCAAAAACAGAATCGTGTTGTATTCTGTCGCTTTGGCGGCGGCGACTATTCGTTCAACAGACTCCTCAAAACTGTTGACCCCATACCAATCTCGATAGAAATCCTGATTTTTCCATGCTGATCCCCCCCAACTAAACGGACGAGCCCCGACTACCGAAAGCTGAAGATCACAAAAGTCCAAATATCCGTAACCAACATGGGCATCTCCGAGCGCCTCTAACTGATCCTGTAACCAATTTTCCTGTTGACGGTTGTATGGACATTTTTTCTGTCCCCAAGCTGATGCGGTATACCAAGCATCGTGATTTCCCAGAATCACGGCTTTGGGCAGATCAACCGCAGCAACTCGCTCAACCACACCCACAGACTCATTGCCAAAATCCCCGACAAACAGCACCAAGTCAACACCCAACCGTTGGAGTGCGATCGCGTCTTGTGCTTCCCATTGATCGTGAACATCACCAACGACGGCTATTTTAATAGATGGCTGATTATGACTGGTCATATTCATGGTTTTTTAATTATTCCCCCTTCCAGCATAAAAAAAGCCGCACTCGTTGGCTCAATCACGAAACACCGATGGAGGCTGATCTGGGCGAACAGCTAGGGAAATACACAAATCGTGTCCACTTTTTTAATCTGCTCGCCCTCGACTCTAAGCTCTTTTACGCCGTAGCACCGAAGTGACACCGAACAACCCCATCCCTAATACTCCTGCAACTGTACCTGGCTCTGGTACTGAAGCAGAAGGATCATAAAATCCTTCTATTTTCAAGCCCACTAGCGAACGAGCATTCGCTTGGTTAGGATTAGGAGAACCCAGTAGCCAACTCATATTGGCAATACCTGAAAGCGATTTAATTGAGGTATCACTAGCAAAATAGTTTTTCGTGATAGTAGTCTTACCCTCACCTGGGGGGGCAATAGCGGAACTGAACACTGGATTGACTGCGATTCCATTAACCTGGTTGACTTCCAGAAACATTTTAGTCTCAGGATCGACTTTACCCAATGCCGTTGTTGCTCTTGTCCAGAGGTAAAAGCCATTAAAAGACTTAGCAGGTGGGTTTTCTTGGTTAAAGGCAATGGTTTGCCCACCGAGGCTAAAGGAAACGGTATTCCCATCCCACGTTAACATCCATGGCACTTCTTGACCATTTTGCCAATTCCAGTTCAACTGCTCAACAGTTCTCAATCCATCATCTTCTTTGGTGGCAAACTCCCAGTCGGCAAAGCCTTTAGCACCCGCTCTTCCTTCCACCGTCCAGTTCAAGTTAGTCCAGCCTTCGGGGACAGCATCACCCTCGCCTACAAAGGTTAAATTAATCGCCGCAGCAGGTTGAGATAACATGCCAAAACCGAGGACAGAGGCTCCCACCGCCAAGGTTGTGGTGACTAGCTTGTTTTGTATCGTATTCATGTGACCTCCAAAATAGACGAGACAGTATTTTGCTCTATATCTAGTTTAATTCTTTGAACAGAGAAAAATATTAAGGATTCTCCCCCCTCATTTAACCTGCCTAAATTGCTGGCTGAAGCCCTTACCTGGAGTGCAATGTCTGGGAAAAGTTGGATGTGGCTCAGTAATCGGTATGATCCCTTGATTAATCAGCGTCGCTAAAATTCTATCGGAGTGAGGAAAATGTGGCAATTGGGAGTTACCCTATATAGGCGTTGAGTCAGGAGTGTATTATTCATGGAATGGGTTAAAGTACAAATGATGTTCGAGAATGCCCCCAGAACATCCCATAAAGACTATTCACCGGAGTTAGAAGACTTAAACGGAGAACGGGTGGAATTATCTCGGCTACCCTGTTGCGGCGAGTTGATCTCATTTGCTGAAGGGATGCTGCACCATATTGGACCCTGCTTCACTGTGATTGAGGTTGTCCATTTCGCATCTCCAAAGGAAAATGGTTTAGTCGGTCAAATCATGCTACGCAAGTGTTTTCCTCGCTAGAGCATCCTTTGCTCAGATCCCCACATTCAGATAGATGATCATTCTAGATATCGGAGGATAACCTCAAAACGCAAACCTTTGGCAGTGAACCATTATGCAATTTGTGTCCGATCCTCCTATTGCCGAAAAAATCCAGCAGATGAAACAACGAGTTCGCTGGCAAGATCCGTTAATCGTTGAACGGGATATCGATCAAACTCGGCTGGTATTAGACGATGATAGACCCGATCATCCAGAGTTCTCATTTTTAGTCGTCGGTGATACAGGCTTTGGGTCTCATAAACAACATGATCCACAACGCAAAATTGTGGAAATGATGCTAAATCACCGCGATGACTGCCGCTTTGTATTGCATACCGGTGACGTGGTTTATCAGGTAGGTTCGAGTGAATATTATCCCCAAAACTTTATCAAACCCTACCGCGAGTTTATCGTCGATGGCGACTCTCACCATAAAATTTCTTATGACCAAATGGTGTTTAATCTTCCCTTCCTCACCATCCCTGGAAATCACGATTACTATGATTTACCCTTCATCTACGGGGTTATGGCACAGGTAACTTGGCCCCTGCGCCACCTGTTGAAGACTAAACTCGATCTGAATGTAGGTTGGCACGGATCACATCAGGGTAAAGCTTACACCAAGGCATTCCTGGACTATCTGAAGCCATTGAAGCAGTGGGGAAAGTTGGAGAATCATCTAGACCACCACTATACGGCGAAAACAGACACAGGACGTTGCTTGCGCTACCAACCCGGAGAGTTTACCCGTTTACCGAACCGTTACTATACGTTCCGTAGTGGCGGAATTGACTTTTTTGCCCTTGATTCCAATACCTTTAACGCCCCCGCACCGATTCCAGCCACGCCAGAAGGGGAAGCCTTTCGCCGCCTTTTAGAACAGCGACGGGATGAACTAGAAGCCGAAAAAATGCAAATGATGGAAACCGCCGCTACCCTGGATACGGATAACCCGGAAGAGGCAGAACAGCTTGATGATTTGAATGTGAAATTAGAGCAAATTGATGAACTAAGCTTGGATATTAATAAACAATTGGCATCGGATAAAGAAACTACTATTGACTTTGAACAATTGGACTGGCTACGCCAACGGCTAACCCAGTCTTGGCAGACTCAAGAGGTACGGGGACGGGTGATTTACCTGCATCATCCCCCCTACGTAACCGAAGCCACCAAATGGCAACAGGCACAAACATGGGCAGTTCGTCGCCGCCTCCGTCAAGTTTTGGATGCTGTGGCGACGGAGGTGGGTGATTTAGCCCAGGGGCGTCCTTTGGTGGATTTGGTGCTCACCGGTCATGCCCACTGTTTAGAATATCTAGAAACGGTTGATACCGGACACGCGGATTCTTATATGCCCTGGATTATCTGCGGTGGGAGTGGTCATAGTTTACGCCGTCAACGCAAAGAAGGTTCAGAGATAATGGAATCTGTTGGGTTTATTAATAATAGTCCCTCCCGTATGGTGGCGCGATCGCACTTTTATGCCGGTCGTCATGGTCATGGTTCTAAAAAGCAGCGACTCTATTCATTTTTACGGATTGATGTTCTAGAGGGTGATCCGCCGAAGTTCCGAGTTCAACCGTTTATTGCTGAACGCTGTCACCGAACCTGGGATAATTATTCCCAGGAAGCCTTTGTTATTGGTTAGAAAACAGGTCTTATGTAACGGAATTCATAACAGATTCAGCTATGACCAAAGAAACCTTTGATGTTAGTGAATATGTCGATCGCATGGCGGAGTTTATTGATTTGCCGATTGACCCAGAATACCGTCCTGGTGTCGTCGATAATATGACTCGAATTGCCGCGATCGCACAATTGGTGAATGATTTTCCCTTACCGGATACTATAGAAGCCGCACCAGTTTTTGAACCATGACCTTTAATTGGAGACAAGCTGACGCTGTGGGGATAGCTACGGCGGTTTATCACGGTGAAGTAACCGCAAGTGCGATCGCGCGGGATTGTTTGGCGCAGATTGATACCCGTAACTCTAGCTTAAATTGTTTTACCGCCGTTACCCCTGATACAGCAATCGCTGAGGCGGAACGGGTGGATCAGGCGATATCGAGAGGGGAATTTCCTGGCGTCTTGGCTGGGGTTCCTTTTGCGGTGAAGAATTTATTTGATATTGCTGGATTAACCACCCTAGCCGGCTCAAAAATTAATGCCGAAAATCCCCCAGCCAACCACGATGCTACCGCCGTTACCCGACTTAAGCAAGCGGGGGCGGTGCTGGTGGGGGCTTTAAATATGGATGAATATGCCTATGGGTTTGTGACTGTAAATAGTCATTATGGGGCAACACCAAACCCTCATGATCCGACTCGTGTCTCCGGTGGATCATCTGGCGGTTCCGCCGCTTCGGTTGCAGCCGGATTAGTCCCCCTTACCTTGGGTTCCGATACCAATGGTTCAATCCGGGTTCCGGCTTCACTGTGCGGAGTTTTTGGGTTAAAACCAACATACAGGCGTTTATCACGGGCAGGGGCTATTTTATTTTCCAGTAGTTTAGACCATATTGGTCCGTTTGCCCGTTCAGTACGGGATATTGCGACAGTGTATGATATCCTTCAGGGAAGCGATGAACGTGATCCGGTTTGTACACAACGTCCCCCAGAACTTTGTTTACCACAACTGGAAGAGGGAATTGAAGGATTACGGATTGCGGTGGCGGGGGAGTATTTTTCTCAAGGCGCTACCCCAGAAGCCTTGGATGCTGTCGCCAAAGTCGCCCAGGCGCTGAATGTCACCGCTACAGTTAGGATACCTGAAGCGCATCGGGCAAGAGCGGCGGCTTATATTATTACAGCAACAGAAGGAGCTAATCTACATTTTGCCAACTTGCGATCGCGTCCGCAAGACTTTGACAGAGCCACGCGCGATCGTTTTTTAGCGGGGGCTTTAATTCCCGCCTCATGGTACATTCAGGCGCAACGGTTTCGCCAATGGTATCGCCAAAGGGTGCGAGAAGTGTTTCAGATGGTAGATATTATTCTCGCCCCGACTACGCCTTGTGTCGCCCCTGGCTTAGATCAAGAAACAATGGTAATTGGGGGAGAAGAGGTATTAGTGCGCCCAAACTTGGGACTATTCACCCAACCTTTATCATTTATTGGATTACCTGTTTTATCAGTTCCTGTCAAGCCCTCTAGTTCTCTACCCTTGGGTGTGCAAATTATTGCCGCTCCTTATAATGAAGCCATGATACTGCGCGTAGCTGCCGTATTGGAGAGTCAGTGAACAGTGAACAGTGGTCAGTGAACAGTAAACAGTGAACAGTAAACAGTGAACAGTAAACAGTAAACAGTGAACAGTAAACAGTGAACAGTGAACAGTAAACAGTGAACAGTGAACAGTAAACAGTGAACAGTGAACAGTGGTCAGTGAACAGTAAACAGTAAACAGTAAACAGTGATCGATAACTGATAACTGATAACTGATACCTGATAACTGATAACTGATAACTGATAACTGATAACTGCTAACTGCTAACTTAACTCGTTATGAAGGTTTTATT
Source organism: Coleofasciculus sp. G1-WW12-02 (assembly GCF_040219735.1). Classification (NCBI taxonomy): domain Bacteria; kingdom Bacillati; phylum Cyanobacteriota; class Cyanophyceae; order Coleofasciculales; family Coleofasciculaceae; genus Coleofasciculus; species Coleofasciculus sp. G1-WW12-02. The sequence goes on from NZ_JAVJRX010000130.1 coordinate 6,726, forward strand.
GTAATTTCTCCTACCATACCTGCTTCTGTATGTCCAGGAATTGAACAATGGAGTTCATAAGTTCCCGGTTTCATCGGCACAAATACCCATTCAGCTTCACCAGTTGGTTTCAGTTCCAGTTCATGGATTGCCCCTTTAACCTCTACTTTGGCAGCTTCAACTTTTTGAGTCCAACTCGCATCAGCGAAGTCTTTGGCGGTGAAGTAGTGCTTTTGGGGACTGGGATTATCTAGCAACAGTTTATAGCGTGTACCGGCGACAAACTCAAATTGGTTGGGGAAGAACTTCAATTCATCCGCTTGATTGCCCAAACTCACGTTGACCTCTATGGCTGAAGTCGCCGCGATCGCTGGGAAGCATATTACGTTAATTCCTAGAATTAGTCCAATGATTGCGGTTAAGCATCGGCGAAGCCATTGATTTTGCCAGAGGTGACTATTTGGAGCTAAAACCCCTACTACGAAACGATTTAAGGACATTTTTATTAGCCTCATACTGAACCTGCTGTTACGATTACCAGATTATCAGGATGGAGTAATTCTTTCGCCGCCTGATTGACTTGTTCTAAGCTAACGGCTTCAATGTGACGGACAAATTCCCGCAGTTCATTGGAGGTTAACCCATAAACTTGATTGTCGAGAATGGTTTGGGCTAAGTTGTCAGGATGGGCAAGTGTCACTGGATATTGGCTGGTAATTGAGCGTTTAGCTGTAGCTACTTCTGTTGCTGTAACTCCTTGCGCCTGTATCTGTTGCAGTAAATTAATCGTATTCGCGATCGCACCTTGAGCATCTTCGGGGGCTGTCTGCATTTCAATCACAAAGGAACCGTCGTGTATTCCTGTCTGAAAGGAACTGTAAATCCCATAAGTTAAGCCTAAGCGATCGCGGATCACGGTTCCCAAACGACTGGCTAAGGTATCGCCGCCGACAATTTGATTGAGAACTAACGCCGCATAGTATCGCGGATCAGTGCGATTAATCGCGTCAGTACCCATAAACGTCACCGATTGGGATTTCCCTGGTAACACTCGATTGAGACGCACCACCCTAGGAGGTAGCTGAACCGCAGGAATCGTTAACTGAGGCGGCTTTCCTTTGGCTGTCCAAGTGCTGAATTCCTGTTCTAGGAGCGATCGCACCTCCTGGGGTTCAAAGTCCCCAACCAGCGTCAGGATAGTAGTATCGGGACGATAATACTCCTGATAGAATCGCACCACATCATCACGAGTAATCCTCGTCAGGCTTTCAGACGTCGGGAAACTGTGAAAGGGATGATTTTCTGGATAAAGGGTTTGGGCTAAGGTACGCTGTGCCAAAGAAGCGGGGTCATCTAATTCGATTTGCAGATCGGTTAATGCCCTTTGACGGCTTAATTCCAATTGTTCCGCCGGAAATGTAGCCTGTTGCAAAACATCGCTGAGGATGGGAATTAAAGAAGACAGATCATTAGACAGAGCACTAGCACTTATAAATGTGCCTTCCCGCGCCGTATAAAATTCTAAATTAATGCCCCGATCCTCTAAACGTTGAGCAAGGATCAAAGCATCCTGAGTCTGAGTTCCATTCATCAGATTTTCAGCCGTGAGTTCCGCTAAACCCGACTTTTGAGGGGGATCATAGACTTTCCCTGCTGGAATATATCCATTTAAAGTCACCGTTGGCGTACTGCGATCGCGCAAAAGTAGCACCTGTATCCCTGAGTTTAAAATAAATTGTTCGGGTAGGGGTTGGTTTGTTGCCAAGGTTGAATCAGAAACGACAGGGGGCAAATACTGGGCGACTTCTGCGGGTTCGGCTGGAGACTCAGCATAAAAATGTTCAGTTGTTTTACTAAAACTACCGATACCGCGACTGGGTTCATCCTGAATCTGAGTCGGTTTAAACAAGCCAACAGTACGTTGTTGAGGACTAAGATACTGTTGGGCAACGCGCTGCACGTCTTGGCTTGATACTTGGGCGATGGCGGCTAAATAGCGATCGATGAAGCGATAATCCCCCGCCGTGGTGTGATCCACCCCCAATTGAAACCCTTGACTGGTGACATCGCGGTTTTCTAGAATCAGTCCTGCTTTGAGTTGAGCTTTGGCGCGGTTGAGTTCAGCATCAGTCACGCCTTGGTTTTGTAAAGACGCGATCGCATCTTGCAGGACGTTATCAATCGCGTTAATATCTTCACCTGGATCAGTCGTAACAAATAGAGCATACCAGCCCTTATCCCGGAAATTCGCGGCATACCCCCCCGCATCACTTGCCAATCCGGACTCCACTAAAGCTTGGTAAATTCGGGAACTACGTCCCGATGTCAAAATGTAATCCATCACATCAATCGCCGGAACATCGGGGTGATTAATATCAGGTAGAGGGTAAACCACCTGCACCAGCGCCGCACTACCGGGTTGTTGCAAAATCACAGGATTCTCCCCTGCTTCCCCTAGAAGGGCGGGTTTAGTCAAGTTATCGGTTTGGCGCCATAAGTTATCCGTCAAACCCGCCCCTACACCCCCTGTTCCTCTCTCCCTTACCGTATTGGAACCCACCCTGTCTAAATTCGGCTGACTGACACCGATTGTACCAAAATGCTTATTAACCGCATTCAGAACCCTGTCGGTTTCAAAATCACCGACAATAATCACAGTGGCATTGTCAGGACTGTAATACGTGCGATAATAATCCTGAATCTGCTCCAGGGTAAAACGTTCCACATCGTCCTGAGTACCACCAACGGGTAAACCATAGGCATGGTCAGGAAAAACTTGCTCCATGACCGCACTATCAAGGCGATATTCTGGGTCATTTTCATACCCTTCCAACTCTGAGATGACCACCCTTTTCTCCGTCGCGAGTTGCTCGCTATTAATCTGGGTATTTTGCATCCGATCTGCTTCTAAAATCAGCAGGGCTTCGAGTTTATCGCGCTTAACGGTGTTGTAATATGCCGTTTGGTCGTAACTGGTGAAGGCATTGGATTCTGCGCCTAAAGCACTCAGCAAGCGACCAAATTGAATCGGGCGATTGGTCGTGCCTTTAAACATTAAATGTTCGAGCTGGTGCGAGATTCCATTTAATCCTGGCGGTTCATTGCGCGAGCCGACATTATACCATACCTGGACAGTGACAACAGGGGCATAATGGACTTCTTTGGTGAGAACGGTTAAACCGTTGTCCAGTAGAGTTTTGCGAACCGTTTCAGTGAGAGACAATGAGGAATCAGAGTTAGTGTTGGGTAGAGGAGTTTGACTCAAAGTTGCTGTATTAGAGAAGAGCAGCACGGCGCTAAGGCACGAGCTAAAAAGTAGAATGGGCAAGAAATAGCGATTTAGAAGATGAAACCCAGGCATACGGTTAATAATACTGCTCCTTTGATTTGAGCATTGTACCCTCTAGAGGCACTTCAGAGAATCCGAGTCGCCGAAACCCTGGGTATCCCGTAGGGTGGGCATTGCCCACCAGCCTTAAGTCAGTCCCACATTCGACGAATCAGAATTACATCCAGAAACTGTAGGGGCGCACGGTGTGCGCCCCATTTCACCGTCAAATCTATTCCACAATTTTAGCTGTGTCAGTCCAGTAGAGACGTGAGGCGAGAAGCGTCTGAGAATTCTTGGAGGGTGTAGAGACGTTGCATGCAACGTCTCTACAAATTAGCGGGTTGCCAAGACTCGGATAAATTCCAAGGGTAATCCATCGGTATCGGCAATAAATGCCACCTCATACACGCGATCGCCGATAATTTGTTGAGTGGGTTCTAAGAGAATTTTCAGAGGTTGAAACTGATCCGGATTTTGACTCGATGCCTCAGCTAGCCTCTGTTGTAGCGATTCCAGCCAACTGGGTAAATCGGCAACTGTTTCGGTGAGGTCAAAAGAGAGATGATAGTAACCGACGTAATGTTCGTCACCAAAAGCATCGGGTGCAGGTTTAGGTTCAGGGATTTGAATCAGTTCAATTCGTCCGCCGAGTCCCTCCATCCAACAGGCGAGAGTAATTCCCGCCGTGAAGCGTTCACAAATTGTGAAACCTAATTGTTCGTAGAACGCGATCGCGCGATGAATATCAGCCGTGCGAATTGAAGCATGATGCATGATTCACAAATGATTTTAATTGTTGATCTCTGTAGGGGCGGGTTTTACCACTAACACTTCAACTCAAACTCCTAACTTAACTAAACCCGCCCCTACTTAGTGATAGGGAAGCAAACAAATGACAAATTAGGACTTCCGTTTTCTTGACGGCACAGGCGCTACCTGTAGGGGCGCCTGTGCCGTACCCCTACCACAAATGGCGTTTGTGCGTAAGTCCTGAAATGACAAAAGACGAATGACCAATGACCAATGAAACTTACTCAAATAATCGAAAATAAGGATAGCGTACTGGAATTCCTGGCTCTTTTTCCAAATTGAAGTTAATCACTTCCCAACAGGGTTCCTCGCCTGGATCAGGGCTAAATGCGACGGGTAAGCCATAAAGTCGGGGACGTCCCGGTTCAGATTGTCCGCGCCAGGGGGTACTTCGTTCCAGATAGGCGCTAACTAAGTCTCGATAGCGACTGGCAATAATCACCCGTGTTGCCCGATAGCCTTGAGTGTACAGGCGATCAAGGGCTTCGTGAATTTCAAAGCGAATCCCATCTGGATGGGTATGCTGACGATACCATTCACCCTGCCATTGACGCCAGTGACGCCCCGATTGTAAATGGATGAGTTCTTCAGTTTTGGGGTCTGCCTCGAAAGCGCCATGCCGGGGACACAAATAGGTATCGGTCAATGTCAATGCCGGAATAGACTGCCGACAGTGAGGACATTGAATCTCTGAACCGAATATGGGGTACTGTAAACTAGGATTAATCATCTAGGGTTGAAGGTATCGTCATTCATTCGGCGATTGCGCTAGTACCTGTATAAATATATCTGTGGCTTCATCAATTATAGAATACGCTCGAACACACTCATCTGTTTTATAGGCAATCGTGACTGATTCTCATCCCCAGTTTCCTGCAACTCCCTCCTATTGGTCTGCTGTTGATTTGTCTCAAGCCGCCTTTGTTGCGCCCAATGCGGTAGTTATGGGTGAAGTCGCGATCGCGCCAGGAGTTAGTATCTGGTATGGTGCTGTGGTGCGGGGCGATGTCGAGGGCATTGAAATTGGTGAATGCACCAATATTCAGGATGGCGCTATTTTACATGGTGATCCGGGTAAGCCGACCATTCTGGAAGACCATGTGACAATTGGACATCGGGCTGTCGTCCATTCAGCCCATATTGAACGGGGATGTCTGATTGGGATTGGTGCGATTGTCCTAGATGGTGTGCGGGTAGGATATGGCAGCGTTGTCGGTGCTGGGGCATTGGTGACCAAAGATGTTGCCCCTTTATCGCTGGTAGTTGGCATTCCGGCGCGAAAAGTCCGTGATATTTCTGAAACTGAGGCGGCTGAATTAATCGAACATGCGCGGCGCTACCAAAAGCTAGCTTTGGTTCATGGGGGAAAAGGCACAGATTTGGGGTTTCACTCATCTGAATAAGAACGTGGAGACTGACAAGCTTACCGACGTTGAAAAAAAACTGGCTACCTATTGACTTTTGGGCGCATAATTTGGTTAAAACTATAGATATGAGAATCCTTCACATAAATTTGAGCATTAAGCGAGGTAGGTGAAACTATGGATTGGCGGTTAATCATTGTCTTGTTGCCTATCATCTTAGCCGCAAGTTGGGCTTTGTTCAACATTGGTGCAGCGGCTATTGGTCAAATTCAGGCGTTTCTGAATAAATCCTGATCGGTTGGATAGACACAAATACCTTTTGTAGAGACGTGCCATGGCGCGTCTCTCTGGCTATAATGCTTTGAGTGAACTACCTAAACCAAGCTAACGCTATGGTGTAGGCTTCGCGTCTCATTCACCGAAGCCGCCATACCCGAAAGCATATTGGTCTTACTCAGCGTCTCTGGTTGGAATCCAACCTTTATCTCCTCTCAGGGAGAACCCGCGCAGCCGCCCTGGTTCCCAAGGCAGAATACTGTTTTTGCCGCTTGGTTTTCGCGGTTTGCGGCTAGAATTCTAGCCTATTTAGCTTACTATAACATATCCAAGTAATTGATAGTAAAGTATGAAAAGCATAAGTTTATAAAAACAAGTTTTGTCACAAGGTGCGATTCATCTCGCCGCCAAATCGTAGATTATGCCGGGAGACTTCTTGCACTATCAAGTTAAAATTTTGTGAAGTTACAGTCGCCCACCTTAGCTGTGCCAATTCAATATCGCTCTAATAAAAGCTTGACTTCGGCGTCTAAATCGAAACCCATCATCGCCTCCCACTCGGCTTGTCGTACTGCTAAATAAACATGAGCCAACTCTTCACCCAAAGCGTCGAGGAGTACCGAGTCATTTCTAAGCTGTTCTATCGACTCAGCTAACGTACTGGGCAATCGTTCAATATTAGCCGCTTGGCGTTCAGCATCTGTCATTGTACCCGGATCTACAGATACAGGCGTTGCCAGTTCTAAGCCTTGGCGGATACCATCAAGTCCCGCTGCAATCGTTGCCCCTAATGCTAAGTAGGGATTCGCCGTAGCATCCACGGTTTTGAATTCAAAATGAGACGGACTCAGGGGTTCAGGATGGGTAGGGACACGCACAGCCGCTTCCCGATTATCTAATCCCCAACACCGGAATGCCCCACTCCAACACCGGGGTAGCAAGCGACGGTAAGAATTGGTAGTGGGTGTTGTCAATGCCATCAGGGCTGGTAGGTGGTGCAGAATTCCAGCTATAAAATGACGCGCAATATCCGAAAGTTCGCCATTTCCGTCTGGATAGGGGATGAGATTTTTGCCCTCTCGCCAGAGACTCAGGTGTAGGTGACACCCGCTACCCGCTTGATCAGCAAAGATTTTCGGTAAGAATGAAGCGATACGATAATGTTGGAGAGCGATCGCTTTGACAGTTTCCCGGAAGGCAATCTGTTGATCTGCCGCACTTAGGGCGTTGGTGTAAAGGATGGAGATTTCCTGCTGACCGGAACCGGATTCGGGATAATATTGTTCCACTAGCATTCCCTGCTCAATCAAAGCTGCCGCGATGTGATCAATAATCCCTTGATGCAAATCCATTGCCATCGTCGAGGCAAATACTGTTTCATCCGCAGGTACAATGCCCTCAGCGTTTCGCTGCAAGAGATAGAACTCATTCTCAAATGCGGCAATCACCTCTAACCCTTCTTGGTTAGCCTCTGCAATCATGCGTTTGAGGAAATTGCGTGGACAAAGACTCCAAGGCACACCATTTAGGATCATATCACCCATGACACGGGCATGACCTGGGCAATAGGGTAAAGGGTTCAGCGTACTCCAGTCTGGCACGAGACGGATTTCCCCCACAGGTCCAAACCCACTCCCAGCAACAGGCGCATCATACATAACCGGAATGGCTTGTTGAGCCGCAGAAATACCCACACCATGGATGAGGTATTCGGATAAGGCTTTTCGGTGGACTGCCTTACCCCGGATAATATTGGCATTGTCGCACCAGAGAAGGCGGACAAATTGAATCCTAAGCTGGTCAAGATTTTGTAATTGTTCTTTTTCCATTCATTTTCTGCCTGTGTTTCTCTCCCAGAGTAGCTCCACAAATTAACGTTTCTTAATATAATGAGAAGATAACACGGCTGATAAAGGAGCGATCGCGTGCTGACCCTAGACCGCCTTGGAGAACAGACCCTGAACAGAATTGCGACGCTGGCGCTCTCCAGCCAAATCAATGATGCCAAAAAACTCGAGGTGCGAGTTAAAACAGACCCTTCCCTGTTAGCCAAGGGTCAATTAGAATCCCTGGCGATTTACGGTGAGGGGTTAATCATGGAACACGATATCCGTCTACAAGAGATGGTTATCCGGCTAGAAACCATTGCGGTTGCTCCCTTCAAAGCCTTAACGGGCAACATTGAACTGACCCAACCGACTCAGGGAACAGCACGGATTGTGATTGCTCAGGTTGATCTCAACCGTGCCTTCAACTCAGATGTATTAGGGATTCAGCTTCGCTCACTCAAGGTTCAGGTGGATGGTAAGCCGCAAACTCTCAACGTCAAGCAGGTACACTGTCGCCTCTTAGCCGAAGGTCGAGTTGGTTTTGATGCTGACGTCCGGCTAGCTCAAAGTAATGAAACTCAACGAGTGTCCTTCACCACTACTCCTAGAGTGAGTGATGACGGGCGCAGCGTGGTACTAGAGAAGGTGGAATACGCCCAAGGAAAAGAACTCTCACCAGAATTCACTCAAGCATTAGTAACCAAGGCGGGTAAAATATTACACTTGAGTCACTTTGAGATGCCAGGGATATCGCTACGTATGCATCATTTGCAGGTCCAAGAAGGTCAACTCACCCTGCAAGCAGTGGCGCATGTGACGCAGTTTCCATCCCTGTGAATTGGGATAGATGCTCGCCTGACAACGATTTTGCAGTTGTTGACATTAAGGTTTAAATAGCGAACAGGTTAATAACTGCTAACGGATCAACAAAACCCGCCCTGACTCATATTGTCAGGGCGAGTGTTATTCTATATGAGTATTTTGATCGAGATAACCTGAACCATGTCTCGTGCTACCCCTTATCAACCCTTACTTCTGAGACTGTTGCATGGTGTCAATGCTCTGATTGCCATTTTAGCTATCATCACCTCCTACTGGGTTTATGATACCTATGATGGGCGATTCGGACAACTGTCTCTGCCCCAAATTCCAGATATTATTGGCATTCATGGTACATTTGGCAAAACCTTACTCCTAGGGGTAATGCCAGCGTTTGCATTATACAGTTTTCATCTAGGGTCTAAACGCCTCATTCAACCCGATTCGTTTCAAAAACTTAGACAATTGGGTAAACCTATCGGTTGGTATAGCCTGCATCGGATTATTAATACGGTGATGTTATTAGCCATTACCTTTTCCTTGATGACTGGCAGTATGATCAAAGAAGAATGGTTACCCAATGGGGAATTAAATCATATCTGGTATTATTTACACCTAGCCGGATGGGTGATATTAGTTGGATGTTTAGCTATTCACTTATTAATTAGTGCAAAGGTAGGAGGATTACCATTATGGATATCCATATTTAAGCTAAACTATCGTCCAGACGATTCTCCCAAAAAGTGGATTCAGACACTGCGTTCATTCGGTCGGCGCGAAGATAGATGATATCCTATCCGGTTGAATACTTAGGGGTTGCTGAATAAGTGTTGTGGTAAGGATAGGGAACAGGAAACGGGGAAATGATAACTGTTTAAAAAAACATGAGATGAAACGAAATACGCTACTGATTGTTGTAGAAATTGTGGTCATTGGCGGGATTCTATTCGGTTGGATTGCTCCCTTATTATTTCCCTCAGAGGAACCGGAACAGAGCAAAAAAACTGTAGAGACATTGCCTGCAACCTCTGCGCCCTCTGCGTTAACCTCTGCGCCCCTCTGCGTTTAAAAAATAATTTCGATACCCACAAACTCACTCTCACTGTTCTATAGTTTGGTGTTATTATCAACTCTAGTTAAATATAAACTTTAACAATACTATCTAACTACTGAAGTGACGCCGGAAGCGAGAATCGAGATGATGTTTCTTCTTGAGGTTGCAGGAACGGCAGAGAGTTTGTAGGTTACTAATATCATTTTGACCTCCACGGGCAAGGGGAATAATATGATCAATTTGCAGTTGGGTGTCTAGTTGAGTGTTACCGCAGCTTTGGCATTGGTAATTGTCGCGTTTAAATACATAGCTTCTCACTTCTGGAGGAATAGGAATTCGGGGTGTTTTTTTCATTGATTTTATGGCGTTTCGGGCGCAAGCCTTGCGCCCCTACAAGGAATGGAAATTGGCGGCGCTTTGTTTATTGGTTGTCTGATCGTTATTGGCTAAGGAGATAACTTCTTCATTGTCTAAAGGTTGGAATCTAACTTCCATATTTATCTCCACAATTATCAGTCATTTACCTAACTTTTCCGCTGTATTAATCTTGGCAAAAAGATTGGGTTAATATCCCTCAGTTTATGGGTTTTTCGGGCGCAAGGCTTGCGCCCCTACAAGGAATGGGAATTGGCGGCGCTTTGTTTATTGGTTTTCTGGTTTATTTTCTTGGTTGATCCTTTGACGCAAATCATCTAAAGGCGATTCGATCTGGGTAATTTCGGGTTCTTTGCTGGTTGATGTTTCTTCAATTTCAGATTCATCAGGAAAAAATTCTAGAGTGAGTCTAACTTTGCCATTCTGCCAACCTTTACCTTCATGGGTGAGAACTTGACATTGTATTCCCTCATTCCACCAACCATTTACTTCTTTTCTATCTCGTCCTTTTTTCTTGACTGAATCATTTAGGACATTATCATTACTTGAAACTAAATCAATTATTGCTCTGAGCAATTCACTTACTTTAAATGTGGGATGTGCAAGTAAAATTGATAAAGAATTCTCAGATAAAGATACTATTTCATCTTGCTCTAGGGGTTTGAATTTGTTCTTATGGGGCATTCTAAATCTCCTTTAAATGATTAGTGTTTTGAGTTGATTTGCAATGATTGATCAAAGCAAAACTGTGAAATTAATTTAATTATAAAAGAGATAAACAAATAACGCAATAAATTGGTAAGCCATTATTGAATATCTCTTCCTACGCCATTTGTATTAAATCATTCAGATGTAGATACTGACTCTATACTATCATCCAAAGCCTCTGACTCAGTAGACGCAGGTGTCGCGATTAAATCTGACTCTTCAATCGTCGGTAGTTGATGATGCCTGTCTAATTTCATCGCCTGTAAACAATAATTAATCCCAGCAACGGCTTGATTGTAATCCACAATCTTTTGCTTAACTTCCTCTTGCATTCGCTGATTCTGTTTAATTTTCTCCTCCGCCTCTTGTTCTAATGTTTGCTCTAAATACTCACGGGCATTAGGGTATTCCTGTAAAATCCTATCCGCCTGTTCATCTGCCATCGGTAATAACAAGGTTTTCAGAGTTTGATTCATGGTTTGGCGAAAATTACGGCGAATCGTTTCTGACACTTTGGGTTCAAAATCTAACTTCAATAACTGTCGAATCGCTGGTTCGGCTGCAATCATACTTTCAGCATCATATCCTTGGGAGGTTTGCTGTAACGTTTGCCGGAATTGATAAATTGAAAATGTCCCTTCATCATAAAAACGGGGACTCTCTCGCACATATCTGTCGCACTCTGTCCGCGCTTCACTGGCTAATGCCTGACACACTTGTTTTTCCACCGCCTTTAACTGTTGCTCAATTCCGCCATCATTGCCCAATAATCGATAGAGTTGACTGTAATAATCACTGCGGCGTACTTGTTCCATCAGATAAGCAAAAAAGTGAGACGCTACCTGTTGAGAGGCTTCGACTAAAACATCTTCTAACTGATTCGCCAAATAATAAAGCGCCTCGACTAAAACGGCAATTAAAGGTGCGGTTGCATTACGGGGATGGCTGCGAGTAGCACGACTATAGGCTTGGGCTACTGAGAATGTATTGAGTAATTCATCGAGGCGTTGAATCATTTGAGTTTGGAGTTGGTGAAATTCTATCTCAAAGGCATTACAGCTATTGGTTACTGCCTGATTAACCGTTTCAGCGATGTGTAGACAAAATTCTCTCCCCACCTGCTGAAGTTCCTGATTCAGCCGTTCTAACTCCTGGGCTTTCATCGCCTCTATTTCGTGAGGTTGACTGTCTAAATTTCGCTGAATAGCCAGATAATGTTTCTTGAGATTAATGCATAAGGGTTGTAAGTCATCAGCTAGATTGGCAAATAACTGCGGACGCTTTTCTTCGGTGAGGTAGCTAGTAATGGATGTGCGAAACTCTTCAATTCCACTATCTCGAATAAGTTTCTCAATGAGTGGCATTCCCCATTCACTGAGAATCCGTACATAGTTCTCTGCTGGGGTTTCATAACCCCTGACAGAGGCTTTAAACTCACTACCAACTAATTTACCGGAACCACAATAACGATTAAACTCATTTACGAATTGTGGCGTTTCCTCTTGAATACCCGTTCCTCTAACAGCCTCTGCTAAAATAGAATCTAAGCCAAAGCGATCGCGTCCACTGGTATGCTTGATTTGACTGCCATAAAATCCCAGTAATCCGCTGGTTTTGTGAACCTTGGGTGTATCCCAAAATTGGCTACGAATCAACTCATCTAACCGCTGTCGCAGTTGGCTGTTATACCAGGTTTCATCAATGCGATTGAAAATATAAAATACGCGATCGCGTATTCCTGGATTACTGCGAATTGTCTCCAGCAGTTGCGTTTCCTCGGTTGTCATATCCCCGGCTAAGGCTGGTTTCAACACACAAACCACGGCTGAGGTGTCTGGATTTTCTATCTTGGTATAAGTTAACTGGGCATCTTGCTTAACAGGCGCATCAATTCCTGGCATATCAATCAAAACATTACCATCTTGTAATAGGGGATGATGGCAATAATATTCAATCCGCTTGAGAACCGCACTATTACTCCCCCGACGCGCATAACCCGCCGCTTCTTTGAGATTAGAAAAATCAAACTGCTCCATCGAATAAGTCCCATGGCTGGTAGGATGGATGCGATCGCGGTTTGCTAGAAACCCCGCCATGAGCAAATCCAATGCTTTTGCCTGTTTTGCTCGTTCTGATTTACTCTCTCCCCCTTCCTGCTGGATAATCTCTTGACATCCTTGGCGTAGAGTATTAATTTCTTCAGGTTTATGAATATGATTCGCAGCTTTCGCGGCGGCGGATAATCCCAATTTCTGACATAGTGCTACCGCCTGTTCCCGAATCTCTACTTCACTCAAAAACGTCAACACCACTCGTTCTTGATCCATATCCGCATAAGCGATATAACATTCTGTACCTGTGGCGTGCCCCTCGGCGCTATAAAGCAGTTCCCGTTCCAATAGTGCATTAATCAGCATCGATTTTCCCGCACTAAATGCACCCCCAAAGACAATCTCAAATGTGGGAGAAATTGCTTTTAGGAGAGAGGCTTGAACAGAGGTGATATCCTGGGATGCTCGTAGGAATGGCTCTTGATGCAATAATTGTAGAAGACTATCTACTTGGGCTTGTAGGTTCTCACATTGAGCTGGCGTTGATGTCATGATGGCAGCGATTGCTCTAAAAAGTCTTTAGTTTCAATTGTATTGCCATTTGATTGGGAATTGGTATTTGGGGATTGGGATTTGGGGATTGGTATTTGGGAATTGGTATTTGGGGATTGGTATTTGGGGATTGATATTTGGGGATTGGTATTTGGGGATTGGTATTTGGGGATTGGTATTTGGGGATTGGTATTTGGGGATTGGTATTTGGGGATTGGTATTTGGGGATTGGTATTTGGGGATTGGTATTTGGGGATTGGTATTTGGGGA
>NZ_JAVJRX010000131.1:0-72102 GCF_040219735.1 Coleofasciculus sp. G1-WW12-02
GTGCAATGTCTGCAAACACATCAGGCGGACAAATCGTCACAAGTCTCGCTTCTGTTGTAAAAACTGTGGCTATCAGACTCACGCTGACCTTAATGCTGCTCTTAATGTCCGAGACGATTACATTCTCTCTTCTACCCAACGGGGGACCGAGGAGCAGGCGTCAGTCAATGCGCCCTATGTTTCGGGCGAGAGTAATCTCGCCTAGTTACAAGCCCCATCCCAAAAGTGGGTGGGGCAGTTGACTCCTTTCCTCTTCCCCTTCTGCCATCTGCCCTGGAGCCTTATCCCTAGTTTATATGAATCGATTCATTAACACCAGTAAAGTATTTCTGTCTGTTTACTATGCTCAGATGTTGGAATACAGGGCAGAGCTTTTTTTTTGGATACTTTCAAATAGCTTACCACTGATTCTTATGGGAGTTTGGATTAAGGCATCTCAGGGAGGGGAGTTTGAGCTAACACCGGAAGAATTTATGCGTTACTTCCTATCGGTTTTTATCGTTCGCCAGTTTACTGTGGTGTGGATGATTTTTGATTTTGAAAAGGAAGTGGTAGAAGGAAGACTTTCGCCTAAACTCCTGCAACCCATTGATCCTGTCTGGCATCATGTGGCAGGGCATGTATCAGAACGTTTTGTCCGCCTGCCTTTATCAGTTGTACTTCTAGGTTTATTCTTTTTCCTCTATCCCCCAGCATTTTGGCTACCGAGTTTAGGGAGTCTGCTATTATTTTTAGTCGTCACTACAATGGCTTTTGCCTTACGTTTTTTAATCCAATATACGTTTGCGTTATTAGCGTTTTGGACAGAGCGAGCCACTTCACTAGAACAATTTTGGTATTTATTTTATTTATTTCTTTCAGGAATGATGGCACCCTTGGAAGTCTTTCCACCCGCCGTCCGAGCCGTTGCGGAGTGGACTCCTTTCCCTTACTTGGCTCATTTTCCCGCCGCGTTGTTAGTTGGGCTACCTGTTAATATTGTCCAAGGAATTTTAGTGATGTTAGGTTGGGGACTGTTATTTTTTGGCGTCAATCGCTGGTTGTGGCGCAAGGGATTGAAGCAGTATTCGGGAATGGGAGCGTGAGACAGGGAAATTTTGTAGAGACGTTGCATGCAACGTCTCTACACCGGCAACTATTTTTGATCAAATTGAGCAACTGCATTCTGGAACGACTGCTGTAAATCCAGCCAAGCTAATTCTACACCAGTTTTGATATCTTCCCAAGCATCTTGGCTAGCCGCTTGGAGTTCTTCAAGTTTCATCTGCACTGCAACCTGTTTGGTTTGCAATTCCTCAATCGGGCTACTGTACTGAATCTTAGCATCAGCCTGAACTTGCGCTGCCTTGGCTTTCATTTCCTCAACCTGAGCATTTAGCTTGTCTAACTCAGCTTGCACATTTTGTCGGTATACTATCTGTTGCTGTTCGGGTTGGTTAGCCATAAGAATTCCTCGTTAACGTCAAAGATTTGCCTCAAAAAGGCTGGATACAACTATAAATGTTTATTCCTTTTTCATTATTGAGTGATTCGTCTGGCTGATGCATCTATCTCTTGAATGATATAATTCATTTCTGTCTTCTATCTAGCGAGGTAACTAAATTTTTGTAGCGTCTGATACGCTCAGTTACAATAGGGGTAACCTACTTGCCCCGATTTGTTTGCAGTAATTATTCAACGGGGAAATGGCAGAACAAGCTCTCGTGAAGGATACCTATGCCGATTCCTACAAAAATCGAGGTCGGAACTGGTGGAATAAGCTCACCGCTTTAATTGCATTGGCAAATATCCTGCTGGCGTTATTCAATCTCAGCTATATTCCATTGCGGGATGTTTATGTGCGAGAATTTCCTAAGATCGTTACAGTCTATGATCCGGTTAAAAGTATTGAGCCTCATCCAGATACCCAACGCTACCTCAAAACCGTTGAGGCATTAACCGTGCAACTCTCCCAGCAAGGATTGCAAGCACCGCCAATTGAGCCAGTATTACAAGAGTTGCGCCAACAAAGTAATGAGCTAATTGAAGAGAACCCATTTTTGGCAGCCAACAAGTTTGGTACATTTGCTAAACTCAAGCTGCGGATGCGGGATCATCTCAATACTGAATCAGCGAAGCAAGCCTTTTCGCAATTTTGGAGACAGGAGTATCTGGCGCAAGCAGGCTGGGAAAATGCCCTCTCATTCTTTGACAGCGAAGTTCGACCGCTACTAGAGAGCAATTATTTTCGACCCACGGATGAAAATGGTCAACTCATGGATAACTTCTGGCGTATTGACCTTTATTTTATCGCCTTTTTTGGGATTGAGCTTTTAGGGCGTACCTTCTTCATATCTCGACGCCAAGAGAAGTTGACATGGGGAGATGCTCTCTGGCGGCGCTGGTACGACGTGCTGCTGCTATTGCCCACCTGGCGCTGGTTACGGATTATTCCAGTATCCGTGCGATCGCATCAATCGGGGTTGGTGAATATGGAGCGCATTTTGGCACAAGTCACCCACGAACCAGCGGCGTACTTGGCGGATCGGGTATCGATGTTTTTAATGGTGCGACTGATTAATCAAACCAAAGAGTCCGTTGATAAAGGAGATATGGCGCGTGCTATATTGCAACCTGAAGCCTACGTCCAAGTTAGTGATATTAATAAAGTTGATGCCATCACCGACCGACTCTTAGAACTCTCTATTTATAAAGTCTTACCTCAAGTTCAGCCCGATTTACAGGCATTGTTGCATCATAGTCTCAAAGGAGCGCTGCAACAATCGGATTTTTACACGGGATTACAACAAGTACCGGGAATAAAAGCCTTACCGAAAGAGGTTACGGAAAACCTTGCTAATTATTTAGCCCAAGCCACTTATGAAGTCTTAGCCACCTCTTACTCTGATCTCAAAGGGCGGGAACTATTTGACCAACTGAGTCATAATTTTAAGTATGCCCTACGCAAAGAACTACAAGATGAGGCAACGCAGCTAGAACTTCAGTCGTTGCTCTCTGACTTGTTGGAAGAATTTAAGCTCAATTATGTGCAGCGTTCAACCGATGAAGATCCAGAAGCCACTTTAGAAGAAGCTGACCAACTACGTCAAGAGATGGAATCTCTCCCACCTCAGTAGTTCCCCACATTCTGCGTATCACGTTACCCCTACGCCCATAAGCGTCCCCGGCGGAATGGCTTATCAATGGATAATTAATAATTGATAATTGATAATTGATTAATTGGGTCTAAGACCTCTTCGTTTACGAAGAAATTAAAAAATATTTTCCTTAAATTCAATCCTATTCTTTTAAGGAGAGGTCAAGCTGGCTAGCATTTATAATAAAGTACTATAAAGGCAGCGATCGCGAGTGGTGACTATGACATCGACAAAACTCTCTCCTCAAGTAACAATTGCCCGCCTAGAAAACGGCGACAAACTCAACCGTTTTGAATTTGAGCATCGCTATTCAGCCATGCCTGATCTGAAAAAAGCCGAATTAATTGAAGGAATCGTTTATATGGCATCTCCCCTGAGGATTACCCAACATGGCGAACCTCATGCTCATATTATGCTGTGGCTAGGTTTCTACACAAGTTTCACTCCTAATCTGCAATTGGGCGACAATTGTACAGTTAGGCTGGATCTGGATAACGAACCTCAACCGGATGCCATTCTGAGAATTAAAGTAGGTGGACAATCAACGATAAGCGACGATGATTATATCGAAGGTGCGCCTGAGTTAATCGTAGAAATTGCGGCTAGTAGTGTTTCCATTGATTTGCACCAAAAACTCAACGTATATCGCCGCAATGGAGTACAAGAGTATTTGGTATGGCGAGTTGAAAACGGTGAATTGGATTGGTTTAGGTTACTCTCAGGAGACTACGTTAAAATTGAACCTAACAGCGAGGGGATAATTTGTTCAGTCGTTTTTCCTGGATTGTGGCTAGATAGAGCCGCGTTATTAGCCGGAAATTTAGCCAAAGTTTTAGACGTATTGCAGCAGGGATTAGCCCGTCAGGATCATCAAGATTTTGTTCAAGAGTTGGCATCACGGAAGTAGTGGGCAATACCCACCAACCTTAAAGAGCGTGCCATTCGTATTTAAGTGTTAATTTTTATAGAGTAGAAACGCGATCGCCATGGATTATCCCGATATCGATATTGCCCCCCTCATTGATCATGCCCTCCTCTCCCCCACGGCAACACCCGAACAAGTGGAGAAATGTTGTCGTGAGGCAGATCGATTTTCCTTTGCTACAGTCTGTGTCTATCCCGTATACGTCAAACTCGCGGCTGAACTGTTGCACAATAAATCCCCCAAAGTCTGTGCTGTGATTGGCTTTCCTAGTGGCGCTACCACAGCCGCCGCAAAACTCTACGAAGCCCAAGAAGCGGTAGAAAATGGCGCAACGGAACTAGATGTCGTGCTTCATTTAGGGGCATTAAAAACTGGGAACACCGATGCAATCTATCGAGAAATTGCCCAAATATGCGAGGAAACAGGGCAAACAGTCAAAGCTATCTTGGAAACAACGCTTTTAACCGATAATGAAAAACAACTCGCCGCCGAAATCTGCATGGATGCTGGGGCGCAATTTCTCAAAACCAGTACAGGTGGGCATGGAGGCGCAACGGTATCGGATGTAAAATTCTTGAAAGACTTGACAAAGGGACAGATTGGAATTAAGGCGTCGGGGGGTATTCGCACAATCGAACAAGCGTTAGATTTAGTTATAGCCGGAGCAACCCGATTAGGAACCTCTCGCGGGCCAGAATTGTTGCAACAGCTTGAGGCAAAAGACGAAGAATGACAAATGACTAATGACTAAAACCTATAACGCCACTGGAATTAACCTAAAAAGTATGCCGCTAGGTGAAGCGGATCGGTTAGTCACAATTTTGACGCCGGAGTGGGGATTAATTCGGGTGGTGGCGCCGGGTTCCCGCAAGCAGAACTCGAAATTGGCGGGTAGAATGGGTTTGTTTGTGGTCAATGAGTTACTGATTTACAAAGGGCGATCGCTGGATAAAATTACTCAGGCTGAAACCTTGGAATCCTATCCAGGATTGGCGAAGGATTTGGGGAAGCTTGCCGCAAGTCAGTACCTAGCAGAATTAGTATTGTGTCATGCTCTAAGTGAGCAACCCCAAGCCGAACTGTACGCCTTGTTCAATGAGCATCTGCGGCGGTTGGAACAGTTACCCCCCTTAAGCAGTAGCCCCACTGGATCGTCCCTAATTTTGGCACACCTTTGCCATGGTATTTTTCACCTATTAGCTTTGGCGGGGATTGCACCGCAAGTGCAACAGTGTTGTATCACTCAGCACCCGATTCAGCCTGATGTTACTGATCCGAATTGGCAAGTAGGGTTTAGTGTGGAGGCAGGTGGAACCTATCGTTTAGCGGTAGAGGTGTCTCAACCTGAGAACCTGTTCCATCCCCTAGTTAGCCGTAACCATGGTATTTCTCAATCCCCTCTGCCACGGTTGACTTGTAAGCTGAGTGCCGTTGAATTAACGATTGTACAACAGCTAGCGGCGGCTGAATTAACCCCAGCATCCCTAGACGCGATCGCTCCCCTTTGGGTAAAAGTTGAGCGTATGTTACGGGATTATGCTCAGTATCACTTTGGTCGTTCTATTCGCTCAGCCGGGTTATTAAACGCTTTGACGATGTCTGCCGAATTATAGGTTAATTCTCACACCGCCTACTATGAGCAGCGACTCGCCCCTACAACCTCGCCAACTATACCTGAATAGAGGTGAGCGCTGGGTGGTTGACATGAGATGATAGAGAAAGTGTAGTGTCTTAAAAAACTTATCAAACTATTTTAAGTGGACGATTCACCCATCGAGGTTGATCAGCCACAGCAGCCAACTGATGAGAAAGAATGCGATTATCTGAATCTGAATCCAAACGAGTTAACCAACATCCTGCTCAAAAAAAGTCATCTTCTGTGACTAAGCGCAATTATCGAGAACCTCAAAAGCCGCCATCTCAAGCAGAGAAAGTCCCGGCGAAAATGGCTGAACCTCCTGCTGAACCAGCAAAACGAGGGTTTGTACCTGTTCTGAAAAATGGTAATTTTTTAACCTTGTGGAGTGGTCAGGTTTTTTCTCAGCTTGCCGATAAAATCTATCTGGTGTTGATGATTGCCTTGATTGCTAGCCACTTTCAGGCGGCGGGAACCAGCATCAGTGGTTGGGTTTCAGCATTAATGATTGCCTTTACTATTCCGGCTATCCTGTTTGGTTCCTTGGCGGGGGTGTTCGTCGATCGCTGGTCGAAAAAGGCAGTACTCGTCTCGACGAATCTGCTGCGAGGTGTCTTGGTTTGGTCAGTCCCGGCGGTGTTATGGCTGACGACCGATTGGAGTCCCATCTACAATTTGCCCGTTGGCTTCTACGGATTGTTGATTATCACATTTTTGGTTTCTACCTTAACTCAGTTTTTTGCCCCAGCCGAACAAGCTGTGATTCCGTTGGTTGTCAAGCGTCGTGATTTGCTCTCGGCGAATTCCCTTTATACCACGACAATGATGGCATCGTTGATTATTGGATTTGCCGTGGGTGATCCCCTATTAGCCCTGACCGATAAATTTGTGGCGCAACTAGGACTTGACTGGCAATTTGGCAAGGAATTCGTCGTCGGTGGGGCTTATGCGATCGCGGGATTGTTGCTGCTACTGCTGAAAACGGGTGAAAATACTGAACCCACTGAAGGTGAAACCCCTCACGTTTTTGCCGATATCTGGGAGGGATTGCTGTACCTCAAACGCCAACGGCGCGTCCGCAATGCCATGATTCAATTAGTAATTTTATTCTCCATTTTCGCTGCCTTAGCCGTCTTAGCTGTACGACTCGCGGAAACCCTTCCGGGGATGAAAGCCTCACAATTTGGCTTCTTGCTGGCAATGGGGGGCATTGGAATGGCTGGTGGTGCAGCGATTCTGGGACATTGGGGTCAGCATTTTACCCACAATCGCTTGAGTCTCTATGGATCGATCGGTATGTCGGTGGCGCTAGCGGGTTTATCCCTGTTTACCCATAATCTCTGGATGGCGTTAGGAATGACCGCCTTGTTGGGAATGTGTGGGGCGATGGTGGGGATTCCCATGCAAACCACGATTCAAGCAGAAACCCCTGAAGAGATGCGAGGTAAGGTCTTTGGACTGCAAAATAATGGGGTGAATATAGCCCTGAGTCTGCCTTTAGCCTTAGCAGGTTTAGCCGAAACTTGGATCGGGTTAGCCCCTGTCTTATTCAGTTTAGCCATAATTGCGATCGCGGGAGGGTGCCTAAACTGGTATATTTCCGTTACAGGATCAGCGATGTTAACCCACGCTGACAAATAGAGACTCACGATTCAACCTGAATGCATATCGCCTGGATCGGAAAAAAATCACCCTTTTGTGGAAATGTCACTTACGGTCGAGAAGTTACCAACGCTTTACTTGACCGGGGATACCAAGTTAGTTTCCTCCATTTTGCCCAAGACGAAGTCGCCGCAGACTCCCTGTGGTCGGGCTGTCAAGAGGTGTCCCTCCCTTGCTTGTACAAATCCCAGGTTTATACAATTCCCTCACCCAAAGCCAGTAAGGTGCTCAAACAAGCCTTACAGCAACTCCGCCCGGATTTAGTCCATGCGTCTCTCACCTTGTCTCCCCTAGATTTTCTGCTTCCAGAAATCTGTGAAGACTTGAATTTACCCCTAGTAGCCACATTTCATCCCCCCTTTGATGGCAAACGCCGCAATTTAAAATCAGGTACCCAACTGTTTGCCTATCAACTCTACGCTCCGTTTTTGGCACATTATGATCGGGTAATTATCTTTTCTCAACTGCAACGGGATTTTCTGATGCGTTTAGGAGTTCCTCGCCACAAACTTGCTGTCATTCCCAATGGGGTTGATGTGCACAAATATGCTCCGGGCACATCTAATTTGAAAGTTCGAGTTGATGCCCAACGCTTATTTGTTTACCAAGGTCGCATTGCTACAGAGAAAAATGTAGAGGCTTTACTCAAGGCGTGGAAACAGTCAGAAATGGGCGCTCTCTGCAAGCTTTTGATTGTCGGAAGTGGACCTTTGGTGTCCACGTTGAAACCCTTTTATGACAAATACGATGGGATTCTCTGGTTAGGATTTGTGGCAGATGAACAGCAGCGGATTGACATTCTGCGAGCCGCAGATGTGTTCATTTTACCGTCGTTATTAGAAGGACTCTCCTTATCATTACTCGAAGCCATGGCTTGTGGTCTGGCTTGTGTCGCCACTGATGCGGGGGCGGATGGTGAGGTTTTAGAAGGTGGCGCGGGTATTATTCTCAATACCCATCGGGTCACGTCTCAATTGAATACACTTTTGCCCCTGTTACGGGATCATACCGAATGGACAACCCTCCTAGGACAAAAAGCAAGAGCTAGGGTTCTGGAAAAGTACACCCTAAGAGGGAACATTAGTCAATTAGAAAGCTTGTATAAAGAGGTGCTACAAGGGCGAGTTCAGCAGGTCAGCAGTCGGACTTAGGGTCTGCTGAATAAGTATTGTGGTGGGGGTAGGAAGCAGGGGGAGCAGGGGAAGCAGGGGGAGCAGGGGGAGCCGGAAAGCATTCTTAATGGGCTTGAGCTTTGAGTCGGATACTCATTTCATGGCTAACAACAACTTCACGATTTTGTCGCACCGGAATCTCAATAATAAACTCCGTTCCTTGTCCAGGAGTAGAGTGACATTGTAAAATTCCCTTATGTTTGTCTACAACAATCTGATAACTAATCGAAAGCCCCAAACCCGTCCCCTTACCAATCGGCTTAGTCGTAAAAAACGGATCAAATAACTTTAACTTCACCTCATCCGTCATCCCTGCTCCATTATCACGAATTCTCACCCGCACATAATCAACCGAGGACGCTTCTGTACAAATCCGAATTATCGGCAAAAAATTTGTCCCATTCCGGGCGACGACTTCCTCTAACGCATCAATCGCATTACCCAGGAGATTCATAAATACTTGGTTAAGCTGGGACGGATAGCACTCAACCGAGGGTAACTCCCCATACTCTTTCACCAATACAATCTCTGGATTGTGACCATTCCCTTTCAGCCGATTTCGCAATAAAAGTAAAGTACTCTCTATCCCCTCATGAATATCCATGGGTTGCATTTGGGCTTGATCCAGACGCGAGAAATTCCGTAAACTCAACACCAAATGACGAATCCGTTCTGCGCCAATCTCCATTGAACCCAGAGTTTTGGGCAAGTCTTTGATCAAAAACTCTAGCTCAATCGCTTGGGCGTGATCTTGAATTTCGGGTGCGGGTTCAGGATAATATTTTTGATACAACCCCAGCATTTCTAATAAATCCTCGGTGTATTCTTTGGCATAGTGAAGATTACCGTAAATAAAACTGGTGGGGTTATTAATTTCGTGAGCTACACCCGCGACTAATGTCCCTAATGTGGACATTTTTTCCGTCTGCACTAACTGTGTTTGATAGGTTTTCAGATCATGCAAGGCTTGCTTAAGTTGTTCTGC
This sequence comes from Coleofasciculus sp. G1-WW12-02, assembly GCF_040219735.1. NCBI lineage: Bacteria > Bacillati > Cyanobacteriota > Cyanophyceae > Coleofasciculales > Coleofasciculaceae > Coleofasciculus > Coleofasciculus sp. G1-WW12-02. The sequence goes on from NZ_JAVJRX010000131.1 coordinate 9,518, forward strand.
TTGCGCTGTGGCTAATGCGGCGGTTGTGCGACTATGAGCATATAATTCAGCTTGATCGATCGCACTCGATAGTTGATCAACTACCGAAACAATTAATTCAACCTCCTGTTCACTCCAATAGCGACTTTCCCGATAGTGTTCACAAACCACGACACCAATTTTATTACTGCGAGTTTGTAGGGGTACAATTAGCAGGGCTTGTAGTCCGTCATCGAGGAAGCGATCGCGACTCTTACCATTAAGCTGGCTATCGCTAGCAATATCGTCAACCCGTAGCAACGATTGCTGCTGAATCATTAACGGGAAATCCGGCAAAAGTTCATCCGCCGTGTTCCATTGCACTCCCCCATTCTCACTCAACTCTCCCGCCACTTCCATGGGTTCAAAACGAGGCGGGCTACTCTGGGGATGATACCACAAAAACTGGCAGCGATCGATATGTAATAAACAACAGATTTCCTTCACCGCCGTCTTCAAAATCTGTTCTAATTCCAAAGAACTGCGAATTTGACTAGACAAGCGACGCTTCAGCAGTTTTTCTTGATCTTGTAACTCACGAAATTGGGCTTCGGCTTGCAATAATTGGTCTTGAGTGCGTTGCAACTTTTCATTCGTCGCCATCAATTGCGCCATCGCTGCTTCCAATTCACGGGACTTTTGTTCCAGTTGGCAGCTATATTGAATCGATTGGGACACCTCTGCCAACATATCAATCACGACGGGCGAGATCTGATCACTTAACTTTTCAATTCCCAACCAAGGCTGAGGTTTAAGTCGCCCGACACTGGTAAAGACAATTTCAAATTGACCACCATCCAAAATCTTACCAATCCGGCAATATTTGCTCAGATGGTTATTCGTCTCAATACTAATCTTCCCTCCCGGCGTTTCAAACTGTTGCCCATAAGCCGCTTCCCGCACCAATTCCACATCAAAAGAACCCGCTTTTTCTACGGCTTGTTTCCATAGATAAACCTGGACATACGCCGACTCAATCGGATCACTGGTCACACGATCTTGACCATAACGTGCCTGGAAGTTCTGAACAAATTCGCGGTTTCTCTGAGTCTTAATACTTTGAAAATAACTCCAACTGGCATAATGACCCACCGCGATACTTCCCCCAATTCGGCGCAATTCCTCTTCAGCGACACTCACGGCTAAAATAGGAATTTCCGCCGCCGTGATTCCTGCTTCTTTGTATTGTTGATAAAAGGCTAAATTACTATCCCCATTCAAGGTATTGAAGACTACATCCGGTTTAGCTTCCTTGATCCTGGCAATCAAATCACCAAAGTCTGTCATCCCTAAAGGAACATAATCTTCCCCAGCTAAACTTCCCCCTTGTTGTTTAAGCTGCGCCTTAATTAACTTGTTCGCCGTTCGGGGAAAAACATAATCTGAACCAATTAGATAAAAGCGTTTCCCCTTATGTGCTAGCAACCAATCCACCGCTGGACCGACTTGTTGATTCGGGCAAATACCGGTATAAAAAATGTGGCGAGAACATTCGAGTCCTTCATATTCAACCGGATACCACATCAGGGCGTTAAGTTCTTCTAAGATCGGTAAAACCGCTTTGCGACTTGCAGAAGTCCACCCGCCAAAGATTGTAGCAACTTGATCCTGTTCGATTAGCTTTCTGGCTTTAAGGGCAAATGTGGCTGATTTGGACGCGCCATCTTCGATCACGGGTTCAATCTGATGTCCTAAGACACCACCCGCTTGATTAATTTCTGCGATCGCCATAAGTTCCGCATCCTTTAACGAGGCTTCGCTAATCGCCATTGTGCCACTTAAAGAATGTAAAATACCAACACGGATCGCCGCACCAGATCTGATCACTGACTGGTTGAATTCGCTCATTACTGATGTTCCCGCAATATTCTCCCGTTAAGTGCCTAAAAAGGGTAGAAGGGTAGAAGGGTAAAAGGGTAGAAGGGTATGGTTTTTGACTCAATCACGACAGGTATAATAGACGCACTATACAGCCGGACATGATGTCATCCTATCGTCATCTGGATTAATGATTCCATTTAAGGTTTCTCAATTCTCCGCCGTTTAATTTCAACGTTGGAAAGTGACAAAAGCGAAACACCCTGAACACGAATCCCTGGTACTAAATAAAGCTGTATAGCGCAACGATAGGTGAAATGCCCTATTTAGACAAACGTTAAACATCTGCCCATTGCTTTTCACAATGTCCCCTTGAATACTAACCGAGTTGACCGATGGGTAATTGTATCAATTTTTACCTTTAATTAAATCGGCGACAATTCTAATAATTAGTTACCAAAACTTTACAATATCTCACTCCCTGTTCCCTATTCTCTGACAAATGACGTAGCTTGCTTCTCCAGGGAAGCGAGTTTTGACGAAGGACAAAATTAATGCAAAACTTCCTCAATCTGGTGCTGACTCCACAGGGATTGATAAAGCCCCGGACGTTGGATCAATTCAGAGTGAGTCCCAATTTGCACAATCTTTCCAGCATCCATGACAAAAATCCGATCAGCCGTAGCTGCGGCTGAAAGCTGGTGAGAGATAAAAATCACCGTTTTGCGGTCAACCCCTGTGGAAAGATTCGCCAAAATTTTGGTCGCGGTTTGATTATCTACACTAGAGAGGGCGTCATCTAAAATCAGAATCGGCGCATCCATGACTAAAGCCCTAGCCAGGGCAATTCGCTGACGTTGACCACCAGACAGAGTAATTCCCCGTTCTCCCACCATTGTTTCATATTGTTGGGGAAAATTGAGAACTTCTGAGTGAATTTGAGCTTGTTTTGCCGCCTGTTCTATCTCCGGCTGTTCACTTCCCGGAGCGCCGTAACCAATGTTATTTTTAAGACTGGTACTAAATAAAAAGCTATCTTGGGGAACATAAGCGATCGCGGCTCTTAAATCAGGTAAGCGTATCTGAGTGACATCGTAGCTATCCAGAAATAACTGATTCGGTGCAATATTCAACAGGCGAGGCAAAACATTCGCCAAAGTTGATTTTCCTGAACCAATCGCACCGACTATTGCCACCGTTTCACCGGGATGAATATGAAAGTCAACGGCTTGGATGGCTGGGGTTCTGGCATCGGGGAACGTATAGCTGAGGTGTTGGGCTCTTAACTCTCCCTGAATCGGTTGCACAAGCGCCATTGCATCTGGGGCATTTTTAATTTTGGGTTCAATGGTCAAAATTGACTCCACTCGGTCAATACTCACCTCACCCCGTTGATAGGTAGTAATCGTGAATCCCAGTAAGGCGGTGGGGAAGACTAACCGTTCCGCATAAAGAACCAGGGCGACAAAATCCCCCACAGTAATCGCCCCCCTCGCGATCGCACCCGCTCCAAACCACATCAACAGGAGTAAGCTGATATAGGATAGGGCTTCAATCACTGGAAACAGGATATTGCGAGTGCTGGCTAATCCCAGATTTGCCGATAAAAGTCGTTGATTCAAACCTCGAAAGGCACGCCGTTCATTTTCTTCTTGGGCGTAAATTTTAATCAGGGAGATACCACTCATATCTTCCTGAACCAATTCGCTGAGGTTTGAGAGTTCTTCCTGAACCGCCTGTTGTTGAGTACGCAGCTTATCACTAAACAGGCGAACTGTGATCAACATGACTGGATAAACCGCCAGCGCCAAGAATGTCAGCCGCCACTCAATCGACATCATCACAGGTAGCGTCAAACCGTAGGCAAAGACAATATTGGCTAAACTCAACACCGCAAATCCGACAAGACGGCGGATATTGTCCACATCACTCGTGGCGCGGTTAATCAAATCACCCGCTGTATTCGTAGAGAAATAAGACGGTTCTAGGGTAAGCAGATGTTGAAAAATCTTTTGCTTGAGGTCAAATTCTACCTGACGCCCCACCCCAAAGATGAAGATACGCGATGCCATGCGAATCGCCCACATCAAGGATGCCAGGATAAAGATGAGTCCGACTAACTGCAACACCTGATCAAAGGCGAAGGCGATGCGGAGTTCCTCAATACTATCCCGAATCAGCAGGGGAATGTAGACCCCCACCGCGTTGACAATCAGCAGAGCCAGGATGCCTAATGATACCTGAGTGGTATGAGGGCGCAGATAGGCGAGTAATTTTTGGATACGAGAATTAGCCATGTTGAAAATCCTAACAATTTTTCGGCACAGACAATGGCTGATTTCTCGCGTTTAGGTGCCCAAAATAATCATTAGGGGCCACAGGATGAGTCCGAATAGCGCTAAGAAAGAAAGACTAAAGGTAATTGCCACACAGAGAATCGATGACAACCAACTCAACTGATGCACCCGACGGATGGCGATCGCCAGAGTCGCAAACACGCCAACGGTAATCGCCAGAGAGAACATAGCACCTAGGGTTTGAGACCATTGACTCGCCGCGATCGCAGGTGCAGTGAGGAGTAGGGGCCACAAGCCTTGCGCGATCGCACTCAAGCTTTCTCTACCATTCCCTTGTCCCCCGAACAATTGAGCCACCAGGTTCAGGGATGCTCCCAGCCAATACCAACCCAGCAATCCAGCAAACAGGAACAGCAAACCAAAGCCGAGGATACCCCCCACACCTAATCCCGCCGCACCTGCGGCGTTTAGCGCCATAATCAGTATGACAAGTAACCCAATGGCAATGGCGGCTTGAATGGGAGAGCGAATTTCTGAAGAGGGGCGGAAAATAGCTGTATAAAAGGAATCCAGCATAACAAGTAATCACAGTTAGCGGTCAAAATTAGTAGAGACGTTCCGGCGGAACGTCTGTACAAAGTCAAAAACAAACTATTCCATCACCAGTAACGGTAATTTGTTCCAGTCAATCCGCTGACGAATCGTTTGATACCCTGGAATCAACTGCTGCCAAAAAGACGAGAACAACATATCAAACGGTTGTTGCAAAAATCCTGAAGTATAATTGCGGACTTTCGGTTCGCCTTGGATATTCGCTAACTCCGCCGTTTTTTGCAGAGCATCATAGGAGTTCCCCAAGGAATCGACTAAATTGAGTTCCTTAGCGCCTCTCCCGGTAAAAACTCGCCCATCTGCTAGCGGTTTTAACTGCTCCATCGAGATTTCCCGAGCAGCGACAATGGCATCCAGGAATTGCTGATAGGAGTCCATAACAATCCCTTGCACGATTTGCCGTTCGTCTGATGTTGTCTCTCGAAATGGAGAGAGTATATCTTTATATTGACCGCTTTTAATATTATCGGTTTGCACGCCAATATTATCCAACAAGGGCGAAACATTTTGGGTGCGAACAATTACCCCGATTGAACCCGTTACCGATGCGGGATTGGCAACAATATGATGGGTGGAAAAGTTCTAAGTAGTCGGACAAAATAAAACGGTACTGTATCAAGTTCTGTAAATCGCCCTCAAACTCTTGACAAATGACCAATGACCAATGACAAATCATGAAACCACTTGATAATTAAAACTCAAGGTTGCCCAAGCATTCACATCCAATGCATACATATCAGAACCGATACCAAACTTATCTGGAGTAATGCTACTCGCTTGATGCAAGTCTTGTAGAATCGCCCGTGTGACTTCTAGGGGATTAAACAAATCGCCAACTCGTTCTCCCTCTCCCTTCGGACGCATGGCTGATTCTAATGCTGCGATCGCGCCTTTGAACGGAGAAGGGCTGCAAATCAGTTGCATTTCCGTCACGCCCACAGGACCTGGAACCGTCCAATTAAAAGATGCCGATGGTTTGGGCAGAATCAGAGTTTCTCCCGGTTTAATCGCGCCACTGAGGGGCGGGGAATTTTTTTGGGACTCTAATCCTTCTGGGGAAGGGTTTTGCTGATAAAACGCGATCGCACTGCCGCTACTTTCCAAACCCAATAGCAGGAAATACAAAGGGCGATCGCTATAATTTTCTAGACGATACTGCACCCGACTGCCAATCGGTAACCTTGGCATTGTTGCTGATCCCACAGATGGCACTGCATTACCCGCATTTTTCTTGGTTTTATCGGTACTCAACCCGGAAGCAGTGCGCCAGGTTTCCCGTTGGATGATTGTCTTAGTTTCCGGGGCGATCATTTCTAGGGACGCCCGAATTCCAAGGCGCGAGGAGCCTTCATTCGCACTCAACCGTAGCCATTTCATTGCCAATAAGGTTTTAAATTTGCCACTTAAGCGATTAACGGCTGATTTAACTGCCTCAGCCTCCTCGCCCAGACTATTAGGAATTGGGTTACGGACAATCGAAAAGAGTCCATAGCCTCCTTTAAACTTCGGTTCCGAGGTTTCTGTTGCCTGTTTTTTCCCTCTGCCAAACAAATAATCCGCCGTTTGTTCCCCAGCAACCACAACTGAAGACACTGAAGGAATACTGGCAAAGGCACTGGTTGCATCCACCCGTTCAATGCGTTCTAAGTGAGTATCTAGGGCAATAGTCAAACCCAAATTCCGGGGCAATACTCTAATCCGTTCGCGTACCAATTGACCGACTTGCGGTTGAACATTTTCCCCGCTATTCCCACTCAGTATACGTGCCTTGGCGGTTAACCCGTCTTTGGATCGCAGTTGGAGTTGCACCGATTTAGGGGCAGGTTGGGCAGGGTTATCTGTGGCTGGAGACTTGTCTGATTGCGACGGTGGTAAACTCAACAGTTTCTCATTGAGCAACTCTAGAACCGAATTGGGACTATAGTACTCCAGCACGGGTGCAGGTAATCCCGCTAACCATAGCTGTGCCACCTTACCATTCTCTTCAATCGCCGTAACGACTCCATCTGCCCCTAAGGGGGGATTGGGAGATAAGTAATAGGCAAGCAAGGAATTTTGACTCTTTTGACCGATTAACTGTGGCTGTTGATTATTGCCAACGAATTGATTCACAATCCCAGCCGTTCGACTCACGCTAATCTGAACACTGGTTGCAGCAGTGGCTTGCCAGAGATGCTGAGTTAGAGCATAGGTAAATAAACCCGCACTAAAGCCATTCCACTGCACCTCGGTTGCGGGTTGAGACGAACCCGCCGCCGCTAACACCAGTCCCGGCATTTCCATGGATTTATCTAGTAATTTCCAGGGTTTGGATGAGGCTTTGAGCCGCTGCACCAGTTGCTCTTGAAACGCCAGTTCATCGGGATTAGGCGCTGGGGCGGATTTACGGGGAGAAGAGCGGACTTTTAGACTCCCTTTGAAGACATTCACCGCTTGCGTATGACTGGTATCTAGAACTGTCGTCACCTGATCCGTCTTTAGCGATCGCAACAGCAACGCCAAGGTTTCGGCTAAAAAATCATTAGCGACGGGTTCGCCTTTTGTGGGTAATATCCCATCAACGGGTACAAAACTGTTCTGTAAGCTTACTGAAGGGTCTGCTGTCGCCTCCTGCTGAGGCATTTGCACCTGGCTACCATAACCACTGAAGTGGAAGACAACGACATCACCCGCCTCGGCTTGTTTGGTCAGATGTTCAATAAACGCGGTTTCAATCGTCTCACGAGTGGCTTGGCTATTCGTCAGCGTCACGATATCGTTAGCATTGAACCCAAACCGATGAATTAACAGTTCTCGTTGCAACTCCACATCCGTCACGCACCCTGCCAAAGCTGTCGTGCGCGGATACTCATTGATTCCCACCAGGAGTGCCAACTTACGTCCACCCGGTTGTGCCAGCACCTGAAAATAACGCTCCAACAGAGGCACGGCTAAACTCTTATCACCAAGGAGTGATAGTACCGTTTCACTGACTCCCAGTGCTGCCAGCCCCAAGCCAGCTTTTTGCAGGAAAGTCCGCCGATTCAGTCCCATATTAGCCATCTACGCTGTTAATCTCAGCTATCAGCCTACCAGGAATAGGTTAGCGCGTTGCTAGAAAGTTTTGAGTTTTCAAGTGTGTAGGGGCGGGTTTAGGGACTTTGCGCCAGCTATTGATGATAACGTTGGTTCAAAACCCGCCCTCATCTCCCAGACGTGCCATGGCAGACGTAGCATGCTACGTCTCTACATTGCTCAGATCTGTGGCGTCTTTCGAGACGACTCCGAGTTGAGATTCAGAAAGACGCGAATGCAGTGAGCCACTTTTTTGTAGTCCCAGAACGGATCAGCATCGGGGGTTATGGCTAAATGCTTACCCGAATCCAAAACCAGAGCCACTCGCTCTATCTGGCGATCTTTGGCATCTCTAATCGTTTCTATCGTTACATCAACAATCTCGGCAAGGGGGAGTTCTATGGTTGTACCATTGAGCAAACCCCGTTGCTTTAGCATCATGCGATCGCGCACTTTATCAAAGCTCAAGGTAACGACTTTCCCCTTATGCACCGCTACGAACAACCCCACCCCGATCAATAAACTGCCAAACAGATAACTAAACCAACGATCGTCTTGCTGAACGTTCAGGGATGCCTGGTTTTGATTCATAATAAAGGCATTAATTTCAGAAGCAATAGACTCTTGCTGATTACTATCGGCGCTGTAATTGGAGGTGAAGGGAATTTCTTCGCTTCCCGTCAACAGGACAACCCGATAAGTATCATTACTATCATTCTTCAGATTGAGATCAAGACTGACATCTCGTAAACTCTCTAAAGGAATAGTTCTAACCTCTGAGCCGACTAACCCTGACTTAACTAATTCACAACTGCCTGTTTTTGCCCCTCGCTGACAGGTTAAGGTTGACCCACTTTGAAAGGAAATTACCCCGACTCCGACGGCGGCGAGAATACAACTCAAAAGCCACAGTAACAAAGGTTGATGTCGAATAGTCAGTTTGAGGCGATTGTACTCTACGATATCCATGCGCTTCCTGCCTTTACCTGGAATTAGCCAACGAGCAGACTAATTTTTCTCTAGATAAAGCCTAGGATATCTTGAACACAGCAGTTTTTAGTTTAAACCATATAAATCTTAATGCCTTGAACAACGGCATAGAGGTTCCATGGCAAACATTAAGCACTGAAATATTTCGCTACGGGATGATAAGTAACGATCGCGGTTGTCGATTGTTCTGGATACAATTGTTCACTTTCGTCCATGTACAGGTTGATCCGATCGCACCCCAACAACTCCAGTTGCTTGTATTGATCCTGTATATTAGGACAAGCCGGATAGCCGAAACTGTATCGTGAACCTTGATACCGTTGCGCTAATATATCCCGAATTGTATCTGGTTCCTCACTCGCCAATCCTAACTCCCGGCGAATCCGGGCGTGTGTCCATTCGGCTAAGGCTTCTGCCATTTGCACCGCGAAACCGTGATAGTAGAGATAATCAGTATACTGATCCGATTCAAATAGCTGCTTGGCGTATTTAGTCGCAACTTCCCCCACCGTTACCGCCTGCATCGGGAATACATCGATAATTCCCGAATCTTTAGGCGCAAAGAAATCAGCAATACATAGACGCCGTCCCGATTTTTGTCGCGGGAACTTAAATGTGGCAATGGGTTCCCATTTCTCTGGATGGTTCTCACTCTCTTGATTCATCATCTCTGGATCAAATAGATGCAGAGAATTTCCTTCAGATTGACAAGGAAAATACCCATAAATTATTTGCGGATGCAATAAGTTCTCCGCTACAACCCGCTGTTTCCAGTCGCCGAGAATCGGATAAACCGTTTCTTCTAGAAACTGATTATACTCCTGACGAGATTGGTCTTTCGGTTTGCGGAACTGCCATTGTCCGGCAATTAGCGCCTGCAAATCCAGATACCACAATGCCTCATCCATGGGAATATCTTCCGGTTGCAAGATACAAGTTCCCCAGAAGGGCGGCGTTGGGCGGTTAATCTCTACGGTAATGTGTTCTGAACGGCGGGTATCTTCCACCTCTGGGACTGATTTTGTTGGCGTTTTTTTCTGCTGATCGGACTTACCATTTTCCGATGACTCATCGGTTCCATGGGGGACTTCTTCTGTTGTCACTTCATCTAAGAAGCCTTTTAAATCATCCCACTTTTCAGCAGATTTAGCGGGCATGAGTTTATCCATGAAGTGTAAGTCTGAGAAAGCATCTTTGCCATAAACGACTTTCCCTTGATAGGTATTCTGACAATCCTCATAGACAAACTTCGGAGTCAATGCTGCACCCCCTAAAATTACGGGTACGGTGATTCCCTGTTCATTAAACGTCTCCAGGTTATCTTTCATAAATGCCGTGGATTTCACCAATAGTCCACTCATGGCAATACAATCGGCATTATGTTCTTTATACGCCTCAATAATATTGTCTACGGGCTGCTTAATTCCCAGATTCACCACCTTATATCCATTATTGGTGAGGATGATATCCACCAGGTTTTTACCAATATCGTGAACATCTCCTTTCACCGTAGCAATCACCATGATTCCCTTGGCATTATTTTCTCCGTCTTCTTTTTCCATGTACGGTTCTAAATACGCCACCGCCGCTTTCATTGTTTCGGCGGATTGCAAGACAAAGGGGAGTTGCATTTGTCCGGAACCAAAGAGTTCGCCAACCACTTTCATCCCATCTAAGAGAAACGTATTGATAATCTCTAAAGGCGGATAAATTTCTAAGGCTTGAGCGAGACTATTGTCCAAGCCAATCCGTTCCCCGTCGATAATGTGACGCTTGAGTCGTTCTTCAATCGGTAGATTTTCATCCACCGTGCGATCGCGCTTCGTGGTTTTGCCTTCAAATAGCTGGGTAATCTCCCCTAAGGGATCATAGGTGCAAATATCGCCATCAAACTCGCGTTGATCATAAATCAGTTTTTGGCAAATCTCTTGATGTTCAGGTTCAATTTTCGCTACGGGTAATATCTTACTAGCGCTAACAATCGCCGCATCTAACCCCACCGCCATGGCTTCATGCAAAAACATGGAGTTTAATACCACCCGAGCAGCGGGATTGAGTCCAAAGGAGATATTAGAAACACCGAGAATAATATGACATCCGGGTAGTTCTTGACGCATCCGCCGAATCGATTCAATCGTCGCTTTCCCGTTGCTTCTGTCTTCTTCAATCCCCGTCGAAATCGGTAAAGCTAGGGGGTCAAAAAAGATCTCATGGGGTGGAATCCCATACTCTATAGCTTGACGATACGCCCGTTGCGCGATCGCGAATTTTCGGTCGGCGGTTCTCGCCATCCCCTCTTCGTCAATTGTACCGACAATCACACCCGCCCCATACGTTTTGGCTAACTCCAAAACTTTCAGGAAACGTTCCTCCCCATCTTCATAATTCGTGGAATTGAGGATACATTTCCCCCCCGCGACTTTTAACCCCGCCTCCATCTTTTCCCATTCCGTGGAGTCTAGCATCAGGGGTAAAGTAACATTGGTTACCAAACGGGATACCAATTCGTGCATATCATGCACCCCATCCCGTCCCACATAATCCACATTCACATCCAGGATATGGGCGCCTTCGCGTACCTGCACCCTAGCTAAGGAAACTAATCCATCCCAGTCTTCATTATTGAGTAGAGTGCGACATTTTTTCGACCCACTGGCATTTAACCGTTCTCCAACAATTAGGAATGAGTTATCCTGCTCATAGGGTTGGGTTGAGTAAATGGATGCGGCGGCGGGTTCGTACTCTGGATGACGTTCTTTTGGCGTCAGGGTTTGGGCAATTTCGGCTAATTGTTGGATATGTTCCGGGCGAGTACCGCAACAGCCGCCAATTACCTGTACACCCAAGTCTTCAATAAAATGCATTAACGCCATCCGCAGTTCCATCGGCGTCAATTTATAATGGGCTTGTCCCCCGACATTTTCCGGTAACCCCGCATTCGGGATACAAGACACCACAAACGGCGAATGCTGGGACAGATATTTTATATGATCCTTCATGCGATCGGGTCCTGTGGCGCAGTTGAGACCGAGAATATCAATGGGATAGCGTTCCAAAATTGCCAGCGCCGCGCCAATTTCGGTTCCGACTAGCATAGTCCCCTGAACTTCCACGGTTACCGATACCATAATCGGGCGGCGTTCCCCTTTTTTACGAAAGACTTCTTCAACCCCATTCAAGGCGGCTTTAATTTGTAGCACATCCTGACAGGTTTCGATAATAAATAAATCTACACCGCCGTCATAGAGTCCTTCGGCTTGTTCAGCAAAGGTAGCTTGCATCGTGTCAAAATCAATATGCCCCAGTGTGGGGAGTTTCGTCGTCGGTCCCATAGAACCTGCGACAAATCGGGGTTTTTCTGGTGTGGAGAATTCTGCTGCAACCTTTTTGGCAAGTTCCGCTGCGGCTTTATTCAGAGAATAGGCTTGATCGGCTAAATCATATTCTGCCAGAACAATCGAAGCCCCACCAAAGGTATCCGTCTCAATCACATCCGCCCCCGCTTCCAAGAAACGGCGATGAACCGTCGCCACGGCTTCGGGTTTGGTGTGAACCAGATACTCATTACATCCTTCATACTTTGCCCCACCAAAGTCTGCTGCGGTGAGGTTTTGGGTTTGGAGGTTGGTTCCCATGGCGCCATCGAAGACGAGAACCGGGCGTTGGGGACTATGGAGGCGAGTTAGGAAGGGGCTGTTCATAACTGTCTGGGCAATCTGGATATAGATATTAGTGTAGGTGCAATGTATGACTACACACAACTAATACAATTGCGATCATACAGTGATCTTAGGCTAAGATTTGGGGCGCGATCGCACGATTAGACCAATCCATACTCTACTTTGCCTCTACGGACTAAAAGCTCTTGGACGCGAATTCCATTTTCAAACCCTTTCGATGTAAGCACTCAGAAATATCAGTTGCGCTTCATCGGGATACCCCAATCTGCCAGCATCTGCAACTGTGACAACATTTAGATTAGCATTCCGCAAAGCTTTGACCAACGCCGCGTTAATAGTGTCTTCATCCAGATAGAAACCAATCTGACTCATGATCGCCTTCCCGCTAAATATTCGGCTTCGAGGCGAGCGCATTCTTGATTATAAGCAGCAAATTCCACATCAAGAAATTCTTTATTGGCGTAGTAGTGAGCTATAGCTGCATAAATTGCACCAAGAGTTAGGTGTGGTTTATTTTCCAGTATTTCTTCAGGAGTCACACCTGCCCTAATCTCATTGATAATGTACTGAACCGTGATCCGAGTACCTGCTATTCGGGGACGCCCCCCACAGGTTCCCGTTGTGCAAACAATCAGCGTTCCAATGTCAGTCAAGGTTTGCATAATCGACTTGGTGAATTTTATTCTCATCCTAACTTGTTGAGCTATCATTGAGTGCAATTGAGCGACGCTCAGCCTCAAAGGTGATCCCACGCTCTGAAGCTTTAGAATGAAAAGTGCGCGATCGCCACCTCCCCCTTTTTCTCATATTTTGTATTAGTACCTGAGCATCAATTCATTAAAGATATGGGTCAAAATTATTTGCCGTGAAAAGTCAGACATCGGCAAGTTATCACGCCGCTGCAAACTCAGCAAATACTTGCTCAATCACCTTTTGCGCTTTAGTATCCAGAGAATGCCAATCCACTTCACCGTCTTCATCAATTAGGCTGGTATCAATCTCAACCTCTTGGCTTTCTACTTCAGCATGAACCGGGGCGTACTCCTGAAAACAGACTTTAAAGCATAACTCCCACAAGTTAATACAGGTTGAATAATCAGGTTTTTCTAAACATACCTCATGACCGGGTATCGGCGTCTGCACATCCTTGTATGTGGCTTTCCAGGTGGTCACCTCAAGCTGCTTGCGAATATGATCAACAATGCGGATTAAGGCGGGTTGCATTAATAGTCCCGCTTGTTGCCAAGCTTGGGTTGTTTTAAATTTGGGTTTCATTCTGAACGTCGATAGGGAAGAATTAGGCAAACAACGATGTTAAGACTACTGAGTGGATTTGGATTCGTGACGGGAGCAACTTACCCATTGCGCGTGTTGGCAGTTTTCCGACGCACACCACGTCTGTGGGGGTACATGATTACTCCTATTCTGGTGAATGTGTTCATCGGTATTGCCCTGTATGCCGGATTACTGGTGTTGGGTTGGCAACAGGTTGAGAGTATTACGCTCAGTTTATCGCAATGGTTGAATAATGCGATCGCGAGTCTTCCCCCTTGGCTGAGTTTCCTAGGCGTCTTGGCGACGGGGATCAACTGGTTGCTGGATTTTATCTTGGTGATTGGGTTACTGCTGATCACTGGATTTTTGCTCGTCCAGTTTGGCGTATTACTGGGTGCGCCGTGGTATGGTCAACTATCGGAACAGTTAGAAGAAATCCGCACGGGTCAAATTCATACCGTAGAGGTGGGATTTATCCAGGATATTGGGCGGGCGATTTTATTTGAGTTAAAGAAGCTGGTATTAGGAATCAGCGTTGGCGTCTTGTTACTAATGTTAAATATTCTCCCTGGAATTGGCACCTTAGCCGCCGCAATCGGGGGGATTATCCTCACCGCCACCATAACTTGTCTGGACTTTCTCGACGCCCCCTTAGAACGTCGCCGTTTACGGTTTCGCTACAAGTTAGGGATTGTGTTTAACAGTTTACCTGCCAGTGCGGGGTTTAGCTTAGTCTGTATGGCGTTGATTACAGTGCCATTGGTGAATCTTGTTACTATTCCCCTTTGTGTCGCATCCGGGACGCTGTTTTTTTGCGATCGCGTATTACCTAAGTTACCTCAGTCTCTAGCAAAGCCCAAGTCTGATTAATTTATTGACATCCTCCCCGGCGTCCAAACGAAACATCCTCCATTAAATTTTCCTGTGATTAGTGTTGGTTCTTGACCCCCTAACCTTTCTCTAAGACGTGAGGATATGTATGACGAATGAGGTCGATAACGCTTGAGTATTTTTATTCAATCTGATAATAATAGAATATTAATAGATGATAATTAAGATTTAACCTAAACTAAACAAAAATTAATAATTCCTTGAGTGGAATAGCGTTTTAATATTTTGTATTAATATAGAAGGATGACAATTATTGAATAATCAGGTATGGAGTACAAACAACTGGGGGAGAGCAACCTACGGGTTTCAGAAATTTGTCTAGGAACCATGACCTATGGTCAGCAGAATACTATAGAAGATGCCACAGAGCGATTAGACTATGCGATTTCCCAAGGTGTTAACTTTATTGACACAGCAGAAATGTATCCCGTACCGGGACGGGCGGAAACTCAGGGGAAGACGGAGGAGTATATTGGCGAGTGGTTAGTTAAGCAGCAGCGCGATCAGCTAATTGTGGCGACCAAAATTGCCGGTCCTGGGTCTTGGATAAGCTGGATTCGGGGAGAAAACCACCGAATTGACCGCCCGAATATTGAACAAGCACTAGAAGATAGTCTTAAGCGCCTGCGTACTGATTATATTGACCTCTATCAAATCCATTGGCCCGATCGCTATGTTCCCTTGTTTGGCGCCCCCGATTACGATCCCAAGCACGAACGGGACACTGTACCGATTGCTGAACAACTGGAGGTATTCGCAGGCTTCATCAAAGCCGGAAAAATTCGCTATTTGGGGTTGAGTAATGAAACCCCTTGGGGAGTATGTGAGTTTTGCCATGTTGCCAAGCAGCTAGGATTACCCAAAGTGGTGTCGATTCAAAATGCCTACAGCTTAGTTAACCGCATCTTTGATATTCACCTAGCGGAAGCCTGTCGATTTAATCAGGTTGGGTTGCTAGCGTACAGTCCCCTAGCCTTTGGCTTGCTGACGGGTAAATATCTCAACGGTATCCCGGAAAAGTCACGGCTAGCCCTATTTCAAGGATTTGGTAGGCGGTATGAGAAACCCAATCTCACCGAAGCCGTGAAGGAGTATGTGGAAATTGCCCATAAGCACAATTTGACGCCAGCCCAGTTAGCCTTGGCATTTGTGCGATCGCGTTGGTTTGTCACCAGTACGATTATCGGTGCAACCACCATCGAACAACTTAAGGAAAATCTGAGTGCGGCTGAGGTGACATTGGATCAGGATATCTTGGCAGAAATTAATGCCATTCACGCCCGCTATCCGAATCCTACCCCTTAAGGATACTGCTGGCTTTCTCAGGGGTCAGACCCCTCACCCCCCTGCTCTATTCCTTCACGTCCATTCATAGCCTAACTTGCTTCGCTCTTATTTGGGGCTTCACAACTCTCCCAACTAGCAAGCAAGACGGTCTTATTCGTCTATAGATACTAGAACGTCCAGACTCTTGGCAATATGCCACATCTCATGGTAAGATTTGTGGCAAACAATGGCTACGACAACCGGGAATTCGGTACAATAATTAATGGAAGATAAGTCAAAGCAAGGTAAAAAAAACAATTTTATTTTTAATTTATTTTTTGACCTAGAGTTCTACCTAAAAATTGCAATAAGTTGTGCAATTTTACAACGGTTTTTACATTGGGTCTTGCACGATGTAGAACTCAACTTTATTACTCAGGTAGTTTTATACTGGGTTGTTAGTTCTGTCTCATTTTATGTAATTGGACTTTTCATCGAAAAGGTAATCAAAAATAATGATCAGTTGAGAGATAAATTCAATTCAAGAGTCAAAAAAGTAAAAAAACAACCCTTCCCAGCTTTTACGGCAAAAGGCATTATTATTGGACAAATTCAGGGTTTAATAACAGCATTAATCATCCTCTATCTGGCGCCAGAGGTACATAGAGGTAATGGCTTACTCCTCAATCTGAGATGGTTCTTTATGCGAATCATTGCGGCTGATTTTTGTTTTTATGTCGCCCATTGGTTACTTCACAGAAAAATTTTGCTGAGAATACATCTTAAACATCATGAGTTTGCCGATTCATCAAGTTTTGTCGCTGGTCATAAGAGTCTCAGTGAATATATTATAGTCACCATTACAGATATTTTACCTATCTTTATATTTGGATATGATCTTACTCAACTCTTGGCTTGGACTATTATAGGTAATGCTTACAACCTAGAAGGTCATAGTTCGTTGTCTATATTTTTCATTGCATCTGATTTTCACGATCTGCATCACACCAGTTTTAAGGGAAACTATGGTATTCATGGATTTTGGGACAGGGTATTTAATACTTTGAACCCTCCTACCAAAAAATCGGGAATTATATCTCCTGTCGCCTCTCTGGAGAAAATGGCGGTGAAGTTGTCTAGTCGTGCCAGTAAAGTTACGACTTGACTCCTGCCATTTTCCCTGCCCTAGAGTTCCCTGACAAATGACAAATGACAAATGACAAATGATAACCTATTGTATTTGTTGCAACTTGCGAGTCCCACTTTACCCGTCGGTGCCTATAGCTATTCAGAAGGATTAGAAATACTGGTGGAACGGGGGGTGATTGATAAGCCAAAGCAATTAAAAGCCTGGATTGACCAAGAATTGAGCTATGGAGCAATTCGCTTAGAAGCGGCTATGATGGTAAGATCCTATCAGAGTATCCAGGCTGACGATTTAGAAGCGTTGTCGTATTGGAATGCTTGGACGAGTGCGGCGAAGGAAACCTCGGAGTTGCGATCGCAAAGTTGGCAAATGGGCAATTCCCTGATCCGCTTACTCGTCGAGTTAGAACCGGAACTTAAGTCTGTAGCCAGGATCGTGGGAACACCCTGCAATTATGCGATCGCCTTTGGGATTGCAGCCGCTTACTGGCAAATTAACCTCATGGCTGCTTTATTGGGTTATTTCCACAGTTGGGCATCCAATCTAATTAATGCAGGTGTGAAATTGATTCCCTTGGGTCAAACTGTCGGTCAACAACTTCTACTGGAACTTACCCCGGTGCTATCGGTGGCTAGCCAAGACATTTTAGCACTAGAAAATGATGAACAGTTAAACAGTTGCACTTGGGGATTCGCACTCTCTAGCATGGCTCACGAAACCCAGTATACGCGATTATTTCGCAGTTAGCCTCATTCTGTATTGGTGTAAGTTGTCTATCGCATGGTTCTATGCTACCTTAAAAGTTTTTCAATTTTGAGGAAGCAATGACACAACGAACCCAGATCAATCTTCGCATAGACAACGAATTACTTCAGGCGCTACGCGAGAAATGTGCGGCTGAAGGCTGCACTCAGACTGAATTTATTACCAATGCCATCAAATCGGCATTAGGCATCCCCCTTACCCAAGCCAATTTTCTTGAGATCGATGAACGAATTGCTGCCCAAATTCAACCGATTCGAGAAGAGTTAGATCAGTTGAGGGCAGCATTGGGGGAATTCGCAGCCTGAGAGTGGAAAATTCAACTCTCAGGCAACAGGTTCCACCACTATCCAAGTTGGAGGCAATTCGGGATCGCATTCTCGGTAACTTGAATATCGGTAGAAATGCACTCGCCTACAAAGCCGCCCAGAAAGTCCTCAATGAATTTATTGGCGAATTGTACAGAAAATAACCGATCACCAACAGCGGCGGTGAGTTTACCACCTTCAATGGATGGCAGAGATTAGTCCCTTTGTTCATGGTTCATAGACTTTGCTTGAAATAACAATGATGAACCATGTAGCGGGCTTGGTGCTTCGCGAGTACCATGTCTGTTGTGTTTGTTGAAGGAGTACGTGAAATCCCACGTCCAATAAGCGTGGGATACACCCTTTTTATCCCATCTCGCATTATAGCTCTCTTCTAGACTGGTTGCTATATTTTTAGCCAAAACCTGATAATCAAAAATACTTAATATCTAGGAAGAAAGATTAATTCTCTGGGGGTAATTACGGAGAAATGGGGTAATGCTTATCCCTATACCTAAGCTATTTGGCTTAGGTAGGTTACCGTAAAATCAGGGTTATGCGATAGCTGAAATGCTTATTAGGAAAGGATTAAAAGCTTGTCTTCTTCCTAAAGAACTACAGGGATAAACTTACGCCATTATGCTGAGGTTATTGGCGGCAAGATCAGCCGAAAATAGGAAAATATAATGACTTGATCAAGAAAATGTGAACGAAGCTTTACAGAAAATTGATGATCACTTTACCGAATTACCCGTGAAATCCTCTACCATAAAGATAGAGTACGTCTAAATCAGTTGTGAAATAGCAACCATTATCGGGCAAGCTTTTCAGCCCCATCTGCTTTCACAAATCCTTACTGGCGATAGTGAGTGTAAGCAACTTCATCTAAACGTCTACGTAGAATTATACTGGGTACAACCCAACCCGATACAGCAGTGCATCTCCACAACGCCGAAGTTAGAGGCTGACTCACGTCTGTCGGCGATAGCAAAAACTCCTCTAATCTGGGTGATTTACCAAATTTTGTAATCCTAACAGCAAGCACTTAAGTGTGATGTTAACTAGACTGGTTCAGTTTTGTACACCTCTCTCCGAACAAGACTGTGCTTAATTGTCCCAGCTTATCATCTAAAGCTGACGGTATTACTACGAATGAGTACAGTCTGTTTCTATATCTTTCCCAACTCGGCTAATTGATTTCATCATAGCTAATCATTCCATGCCGTATTCCCAGGAGTTCAACTTAAAATTATGACTAATCAATTCCAGCGAGTAATTGGATACTCTCAACACTGGGCTGAATTTATTAGCACTGGCGGATTTCCCTTTACCCCTTGTCAAATTGTCAATACTGAAAATCTGGCAACCCAAATTTTCTCCTGCGCCAGTGAGCAATTTACAGGTTGCTTAGATATTGAAGCCCCTCAACGCCAGCATTGGAGTTTATATTTTTGCCGGGGTTTAATCTGTGGCGGAAGTGGTGTACATCCACTTCGGAGTTGGTTGCGTCAGCTTTGTCGTTACTGTCCCCAACTGTTTAAAGATGGGACTATCAATAGTTCACATCAATTTGCTGGTGATAATTACGACGCCTTAGCGGAATTGGTAATGGAAGGAAAAATTAGAAAAGAGCAAATGACAGAAGTTGTCGAAGGCTATATTTTAGAAGTCTTCTTTGATCTGATTCAACAACTTGAACAGACATCACTCTCAAACTTGCGACTCACTTATAGTCAAATTCCTCAAGAGCAGATGGATTCAGCTCTAGTCACTATAGAGGTTGATAAAACCTGGCGACAAGCCTTGAAACTTTGGCAAAGTTGGCAAGGTTCAGATTTAACAGATATTTCTCCCAATTTAGCGCCCAAGGTTTTACAACCTCAAGAATTACAAAAACAGTTTTCCCAGATGCTTTATGATAACCTCAGTGGGTTAGGAGGTCTTAATCAGACGTTTAAAGCCTTGCAACAAGAAACCTCTCAATTTTCATCTGATAACCTTCTTGCTTCAATGAATGGAGGTCAAACATTACGAGATTTAGCTGTTAATTTGAACCGGAATCTATTACTCCTGACTCAGCCAATCATCCCGTATATTCGTCAAGGTTTAATCGAATTGATTGAGGTTGAGGACGTGAGTCTCAGCGTCGCCTCATTGACAAATATGAACCAGGAACATCCATTCCCAGAAACTCCAGCAACTCCAATAGAATCGAAGCCGACGAGTCCTTTAATCGCCTGTATTGAGGATAGCTCAGTTGATCTGTTGCTGATGAATCATATTCTCACTCAAGCGGGCTATGGGTTTATTAATGTGGAGGATCAGGAAAAAGCTTTATCGATATTGATAGAAAAAAAACCTGACCTGATTTTCTTGGATTTAGTGATGCCCATTGCTAATGGATATGAAATCTGCTCCCAAATTCGTCGGATTCCCTTTTTCAAATCTACTCCTGTGATTATTGTCACGGGTAAGGATGGGATTATTGACCGGACACGGGCAAAAATTGTCGGGGCGTCAGATTTTGTCACTAAGCCCATCAATAAAGAGAAAATTATACAAGCTTTACAAACTCATCTACCCCAGCCGAAAGTTAACCAGTTCCAGAATAGATCAACCATTGGAGATTGGTATGCTAAACAACCGATTCAATACTCTCTGATGTAAGAGAGTATTCAAAAAAAACACATCTAAGTAGAGTCTGCTGAATAAGTCTTGTGGAGGGGTAGGGAGCAGGGGAAGCAGAGGGAGCAGGGGAAGCAGGGGAAGCAGGGGAAGCAGGGGAAGCAGAGGGAGCAGAGGGAGCAGAGGGAGCAGAGGGAGCAGGGGAAGCAATGATACATTTTCCCTGATAAATGAGTTAATCTATTTATTTTTAACTGAAATATTGCTTGGGAGCATGTCAGTTTCGCATAAAACGTTCAAGTAGGTTGGGCCCTTGTGTAAGCTTTACCCAACAGGCTAATCTGGAGTTGGGTTGAGAAACGAAACCCAACCTACAAAGATGACATGCTCCCTATTGCTTAAAATAAAGCTAAAAAATAATTGGCAAAATAAAAATATTTTTAGTCTTTTTTTTATTTTATTAAAGTAAATAACGGTACTTAAAAATGCTATTTGTTGACCAATATATTGACACAGTGGCATTTTTATAAGTTAGAATTGAGTCAGTTGTATAAATAAATCTATCAAAATGTGTTTATTAAACGGGTAGATTGCTGTTTTTTTTAGTTCTGAAAAACGAAAAATATACAGCTAAGACCTAATCCTTTCTATATCATAGTCATTTAATATATCATCTCACTGGACGATACAAATAAAAATACAAAATGCTTGCCCCTTTATCTGTTCGATCAACTCACTGGCCTACAACCAAACATGATGTTATCTTTAACACAGAAGAACTGCTAAGACGAATTCAAAATTGTGCGAGTCAACAATTTACAGGTCAGTTAGATTTCAACATAACCAATCCTCAACAGCAGCAGTGGAAGCTATTCTTTAGCGTCGGGAGTTTGATTGGTTGTGACAGTGAAGTACATCCTGTGCGTCGTTGGTATCGTCAACTGTCATTGCACTGTCCTTCACTGGCTGTTAATTCTGTGATTCAAGAAGGAGAACCGATTCAATATCAAGATTATGAATCCTTATCCAAACAAGTGAAACAAGGACAAGTACCCCTCGGACAAATGGCGGCAATTGTTGAAGGTCATACTGGCGAAGTTCTTTTTGATATTATCCAAGCAGGCGAACAACAAAACTATCATTCTGGCTTGTATCTAAGCTACCGAGTGATTCCTCAAGATTCTATCGATTTAGGGTGGGTTGTGGTACGGGTAGAGCGCGTTTGGCAGCAAGTTTTTCAGGATTGGCAAGCTTGGCAACAAGCTGGTTTAGCTGACATTTCTCCGAATCTAGCCCCCAAAATTTTGCAGGCGGAACAGTTACGTCAGCAAACATCACCCTCTGCTTATCGCAACCTGACAACTCTTGCCGATGGGACACAAACGCTTCGGGATTTAGCAGTCAAGTTAAAACAAAATATTCTGCCCTTAACTCACTCGATTGCCCCCTATATTCGTAAAAATTTAATTGCTTTAATTGAAGTTGAGGATTTAAAAGTTTCTATTTTAAGCCCTAAGCTTGTCGAACCAAAATCTCAGCAAAATGGCAGAATAAGTTCACAAAAGTCTTCGGCAACGTTATCCTCATCCAAATCAGCAGGCGCGGTAATTGCTTATATCGATGATAGTAGAATTGATAGTCAAATGATGGGTTATATTTTAGAGGAGGCGGGTTATAATTTTGTCTCAATTCAGGATTCCGTGCAAGCCCTAGTCGTACTTCTCGAAAATAAACCTGATCTCATATTCCTGGATTTGGTAATGCCTGTAGCCAATGGTTATGAAATTTGTTCACAAATTCGCCGTGTTTCGGTTTTTCAGAATATTCCTGTGATTATTCTGACGGGAAATGACGGCATTGTAGACCGGGTGCGTGCCAAGATGGTCGGTGCTTCTGGTTTTTTGCCGAAGCCGATTACTCAACAAAAGGTCTTAAGTACTTTGCAGAGGTATTTACCGACAAAATCTTTATATATGAGTAATTAAAATTCTGCTCAGAATTGACCTTTTGACCACAAACAAGCTGTACAAAGTTTGTCTCGCAAAAATTGGATTAACTATGACAACTATTCTTTTAGTGGAAGATAGTGTAACAGAAACTCAGGTGCTGACTCGTTATTTAAGACAAGCTGGTCTAAACGTGGTTAGTGTGACGAGTGGAGAAGAGGCTCATATAAAACTCCAGGCTCAAAAACCTGACTTGGTAATTCTCGATGTGATTTTACCTGGTCAAAGTGGCTTTGAACTTTGCCGCGAGATTAAAACGAACATTGATACCAAGAAAATTCCTGTAGTAATTTGTTCAACGAAAGGAACTGACGCTGACAAATTATGGGGTTCGATGTTGGGTGCTGATGCCTATATTTCTAAACCAGTCGATCAACAGGAATTAATGAAAACCATTAATAAATTTACCCTGGTTTAGATGTTTCCTGTTCCCTGTTACCTAAAAAATGACAAATTCCCTCGACTCAATTCTATTAACAACGAGTCTTGAACCACTCAACCTTAAACCTTTCCCCCCCCAAAAGCAGCAGCGGTTACTCCGCTTTCCCTTGGGTCACCAAGATAGTGCGTTATTGCCCTTGGAACAGATTGGGGAAGTGCTACGAGTGAACGCAACGGAGATTTTACCTGTTCCAGAAATGCCCCATTGTGTTTTAGGTATCTGTAACTGGCGTGGCGATATGCTTTGGCTAGTTGATCTGAATCATTTGATGGGCTATTTACCTTTAGAACAACAAGGACAATTATCTGCGGCTTTGGTGGTTTTAGTGGTTCAGGTTAATGATCAATCTGTAGGACTTGTTGTTACACAAGTTAATGACATTGAGTATCACAATTTACAACATTTACAACCTGCAATTCCCGGTTTATTTCCGCCTAAACTGTTGCCGTTTATTCTGGGTTCACTCCCTGAAGATCAGGGAATTGTGCTGAATATTCACGCCATTAACCACTATCCCCTTTGGCAAATGCATCGTGAGTGAAAAATGAGGGATAAGGGAGATGGGACAGAGGTGTTCAAGACGTAGTATTCTCCCTCTGGAAAAGTCAGGGCGGGTTCTGCACAAACCTTACCATCAATGGCTAAAGAAAATCCCTAAACCCGCCCCTATAAACCATTCCAGACTAGCGAGGCGAAGGGTCAAAACTTAAAACTTTCCCGATCGCGAATTGTGGACTTATTAGGACTAGACAAAGCGAATTATGCAAGAACTCGAACAATCCAAGCAAGTACTCAACCCTGACGCGGAGAACGATTCCGCTCACAAAATTGGTAATGGCGATCGCGTGACTGGTGAGTCCCACCCTAACTCTGATATCAATATTGAGACCTATTTTCAACAACAACGACAGTGGTTGTTATCAGTGGCTAAACGGATGCGTCGCGCTTCTACAATTGAAACCGTTGATACCCTGTTAGAAACCACCGTGGCAGAAGTGCGGGAGCATTTCCAGGTGGATCGCGTTTTAATTTATCGCTTCGAGAGTGAAACTGAGGGCGTTGTCCTTGCCGAATCAATGGTTGCGGGGTATACTCCCTGTTTGGGTGAACCCTTACCGGCGTTAACTTTTGGGGCAAACAATCAAATAGAGTATCAACAGCAAGAGGTTGTCACACTCAATCATCTTTACCAAGGCGTTACCAGTCCCTACCAACTGCAACTACTCAAACGCTTCCAAGTTAAAGCTAGCTTGAGTTTGCCAATTGTTATTAGTAAACAAGTGTGGGGTTTACTGATTGTCCAGCAATGTTCAGGAACTCGTACTTGGCAAGAAGCAGAAATAAATCTGCTTTATCAGGTGACAACGGAACTGACTCTCAACCTGCAACCTGGGGAACTCTATAGCCAACTGCAAACTCAGAACCAAAAAACCAAAATTGTTGGCAAAATCGCGGCGAAAATCCTGAAGAACATTCTGCGATCGCTCAATGTGCCCCAAGTCTTTAGCAGCGCCACGCGGGAAATCCGCCAACAACTACAGTGCGATCGCGTGGCGGTGTATCGGTTTAATCGAGATTGGAGTGGCGAGTTCATCGCTGAATCCGTCGCACCGGAATGGGTTCCTTTAGTCGGTCCGGATATCGAAAAAGTCTGGGTGGATACCTATCTCCAGGAAACCCGAGGCGGGCGTTATCGCCAGGAAGAAACCAATGCGGTGAATAACATTTACGCCGCCGGGTTGAGTGATTGTCACATCGACCTGTTAGAACAATTTGAAGCAAAAGCTTATGCGATCGCACCCATTTTTGAGGGAGAGAACCTGTGGGGGTTACTCGCCGCCTTCCAAAACTCAGGTCCCCGTCAATGGGACGCCTCAGAGCTTAACATCCTCGCCTTAGTCGGGCGTCAGTTTGGTGTCGCACTCCAGCAAGCCGAATACCTGGACAGTTTGCAAGCGCGAACCGGACAACTGGCAAAAGTGGCGGAACGGGAACGCACCATCGCCCGTGTGATTGACAAAATTCGTCAAACCACCGACTTGGAGACGATTTTCAACACCACAACCAAAGAAGTGCGTAAACTGCTCAACGTTGAGCGTGTCACCATCTATAAATTCCGCGATGACTATTTTGGGGATTTCGTCAGTGAATCAGAAGCGGGGGGATTTCCCAAACTGGTGGGGAGTGGTTGGGAAGATCCCTATCTCAACGAACACCAAGGGGGACGTTTTCGCGATAATGAACCCTTTGTTGTGGATGATATTTACACTGCCAATCTCACCGATTGTCATATCGAGGCGTTAGAGTACTTTGAAGTCAAATCCTGTGCCGTTGTCTCTATCTTCCAAGGACAAAAGCTGTGGGGATTACTCAGTGCGTTTCAAAACACCAGTACACGCCACTGGGAAGAGGGTGAAGTCCGACTGCTGACTCAAGTGGCGGCTCAACTAGGAGTGGCGCTGCAACAGGCGGAGTATCTAGAGAAATTGCAAACCCAATCCAAGCAACTGGTTAAAACCGCAGACTTGGAACGAGTTACGGCTCAAATTATCACCAAAATTAGCCAATCTCAAGACTTGGAGCAGATTTTCCAGACAGCTTGTGCGGAAGTGCAAACCTTTTTGGGGGCTGATCGCGTGGGCGTCTTTTGCTTTGATCCCGACTCTGGGTTTAATCGGGGAGAAATGGTGTCTGAGCGGGTGGTGGCAGGTTTACAATCAGCCTTGTCGATGAAAATAGACGATCACTGTTTTGGTGACAAACACGCGGAAAATTATCGTAAGGGACGGGTTTGGGCGGTTACGGATATTTATAACGCCAATTTAGCCCCCTGTTATATTGATACCCTCTCCAAGTTCCAGGTGCGAGGGAATTTGGTGGCACCCGTCATGCAAGGGATCGAATTGTGGGGATTGCTGTGTATTCACCAATGCAGTGGTCCACGGAAGTGGAAACAACAAGAGGTCGAGTTTGTCAAGCAGGTGGCGTATCAATTGTCCATCGCCTTGAAACAATCCCAGTACCTGCACCAGTTACAAGCGCAATCGACTCAGCTAGCGACGATTGCCCAAACCCAGGAAACGGTATCAACCGTCCTCACCAAGTTGAGCTATGGCGAGGATGTACCCACCATCTACAATACAGCCACTCGTGAACTACGGAAACTGCTCAAGTGCGATCGCACAGCGGTGTATCAGTTTGAGCCGGATTGGAGTGGTGTGTTTGTCGCCGAGTCAGTGGCGACGGGTTGGACGCCTTTAGTGGGTCCCGATATCCGCACCGTTTGGGAAGACACCTATTTAAAGGAAACCCAGGGGGGGCGGTATCGCAATCGGGAAAGCTTCGCCGTGGATGATATCCATACCATCGGTCACTCGGATTGTCACGTTGAAATCTTAGAGCAATTTGAGGTCAAAGCTTACGCCCTGGCACCGATTTTCGTCGCCGATGAGTTATGGGGAATCCTCTGTGCTTATCAAAATAGCGGCACCCGCCACTGGACGAGTACCGAAATTACCGCGTTAACCCAACTCGGTCAAGGGGTGGGAACGGCATTACAACGACTCTACTACCTGGAGCAGGTGCAACAGCAGTCGGATCAATTCGCCAAATTAGCGCAGCGGGAAAGTAATTTTATCAACCTGCTGTATAAAACCGGACAACGAATTGCCGAGCGCTTACAAAAAGGAACCTTAAACCCAGAGGTTCTGTTGCAGGCGACGAGTCAGGAACTACGACTCCTGCTGAATGCGGATCGGGTGGCGGTTTATCGCTTTAACTCTGATTGGAGTGGGCAATTTGTGATTGAAGATGTGGGCGGCTCATACATCAAAGTTGTGGGTACGGAATTGGCGCGGGTGAGTGATCCAGTGTTACAAGAAACCCGGGGGGGTTCCTATCGCCAAAATCAGTCCCGTGCGGTGAATGACATCAGCCAAGCCACTGAATTGACGTTTAACCGTGAAGTGTTGCAACAGTGGGGAGTGCAAGCTTACATGATCGCGCCTCTATTCCAAGGGGAACAACTGTGGGGATTGCTGGGGGTTTATCAAAACAGTGAACCGCGAACCTGGGAAGAGGGAGAGATTAAACTCTTAGCCCAAATGTCAACCCAGTTAGGGATTGCTCTGCAGCAAGCTCAATCCTTGGAGCAAGTTCAGGAACAGTCTGAACAACTAATGGCGGCGGCGCAACGGGAGAAAGCGGCGAAGGAAGAATTGCAACAGGGAGTGATTCAATTGCTAATGGCGGTACGTCCGGCTTTACAAGGGGATCTCACCGTGCGAGCGCCGATTACCGAAAATGAGGTAGGAACGGTTGCTGATGCCTATAACAATACCCTGCAAAGTCTCCGGGCGATTGTGAAACAGGTGCAGCAATCCTCTCGCCAAGTGGCACAAACCTCTCAAGCCAGCGAAGCCGCGATCGCGGGATTGGCGCAACAAGCGCAACGCCAGTTCCAGGCGCTGGAACAAACCCTAGAACAGATTCAGATGATGGTGAATACCACTGAAGCGGTGGGTGCTAGCGCTCGCCAGGTGGACGAAGCGGTGCAACGCGCTAACCAAACGGTTCAGGCGGGGGATGAGGCGATGAACCGCACGGTGGATGGGATTATGGATATCCGGGAAACCGTGGCGGAAACCAGTAAGCGGCTGAAGCGTTTGAGTGAATCGACGCAAAAGGTGTCGCGAGTGGTGAATTTGATTAGTAATTTTACCACTCAAACTCAACTGCTGGCGTTGAATGCGTCGATTGAAGCCACACGCGCCGGTGAGTATGGACGAGGTTTTGTGGTGGTTGCAGATGAAGTGCGTTCTCTGGCTCGCCAGTCAGCGGAAGCGACGACGGAGATTGCCCAATTGGTGCAGGAAATCCAGATGGGCACAGCAGAAGTCTCCACAGTCATGGAAACTGGGATTCAGCAGGTGGCAATTGGCACAAACCAAGTCAATGAAGCTCGCGAGTATTTGTATGCGATCGTGGAAGCCACGAGTCAGATTAGTCAGGTGGTTGCTGGAATTACCCAGGCGACTCAAATTCAGAATCAAGAGTTGCAGTCTGTCACGCGAACCATGACTCAGGTGGCGACGATTGCTAATCAAACGGCGGAAAATTCTCTGGAGATGTCTACATCGTTCCAAGAATTGTTGGCAATGGCGCAAAATCTGCAAATGAGTGCCGATCAGTTCAAGGTTGAATAGTCAGTTGTCAGTTATCAGTTATCAGTTGTCAGTTGTCAGTTGTCATTGACGCTGTAGGGGCGGGTTTGACGATTATCGTTTTTTATCTCACCTGGGTGTGAGTAAACCCGCCCCTCAACCCAACCCTACACAAAACGAATGATGGCGTGTTTCTACAATCAGTCAGGGCGGGTTTAGTTAAGTTAAGGGTTTTCTCCTGAAGGTTATTGGTAAAACCCGCCCCTACACATTCACCCCTCAAAACTCCCCCAATGACTAACGATCCAATTATTCGTGAACAAAGTTATCAATATTTCCTGGAAGAAGCGCCAGAACTTTTGGGTATTATCGAACAAGAATTACTCGATCTGCGGACTAATTTTACTGTCAATAAAGTTCATAACTTGATGCGAACTACTCACACACTTAAAGGTGCGGCGGCTAGTGTAGAGTTGGAAACAATTAAAACTGTTGCTCACTCGTTAGAGGATATTTTTAAAACCCTTTTTAATCCCGATGTCGTGATTGATGCTGAGGTGGAAGCCTTACTATTTGAAGGATATGAATGTCTGCGATTACCCCTGACGGCTGAAGTTATGGGTGGACAGATTAATGAAACGGAAGTTCTGGATCGCACGGCGGCTGTGTTTGCTAAACTGCAAGACAAGCTGGGTGATTGTTTTGACCAACAAGCGAGTATTCCCAGTTCTTTGGAGTTGGGATTTGATGTGACTCAATCCATTTTTGAGGTGGGGGTCACTCAGCGGTTAGAACAAGTTACCGAGGCTTTGGCGAGTGATGATCCGTCTGTCATGGCTGAGGCGTTGCGATCGCAGGCGCAAGTGTTGCTGGGTGTCGCTGAATCGATGAATTTACCGGGATTTGCGAATATTGCCAAAGCCGCGATCGCGGCGTTGGATCATTATCCTGATCAGGCGAAAATGATTACTAATATCGCCCTGGCTGACTTCCAGACTGGACAGCAAGCGGTACTCAATGGCGATCGCACTCAAGGGGGTCAACCGTCTCAATCGCTGCAAGAATTGGCGGGTTGGCTGGAGAGCGATCGCGAAGAAGATGTATATACAGATGTAGCAGGCTACGTCTCGGAAACCGAGGAAGCGGAGACTATCGCTAATCTGAGTAATTTTGACGAGGAATTTGGGATTTCCCTAGATATGACCGACTTTAGTCCGGATGTTGCGATCGCGTTTGGTGCTGATGCGGCTCATTTATCTCACACAAATGAGAGTTTCCTGGAGAACCTGATAACCGATCCAGCCGAGTTTCAACTGGGGAATGCGGATATTACGCCTTTACTAGATATGGACGTGGGTGAGGATGAGTCTCACATTGGTAATGAAAGTGAGGAGGAAGGATTTGAGGAACAAGACTCGACTGGATTATTAGATGCTATTTGGGGGAACGTATCGATTTCAGAATCCGCGATCGACGATAATGCTGAGCCAGAATCTGAGGCGGAAGCGTTTCCAGTGTTCAATACTCAATCGGAGAATTTAGAGGATTTAACGCCAGAATCTTTGCCAAATCTTCCAGTTGAAGAGACAGAACCGTTAACCGATTATGTTTTACCCTCCTCTAGGGCGCAAAAAGACTCTGTTCCGGAAACTCAGCCGCAAACAGTACGAGTCAATATTGATCATTTAGAACATTTAAATTACTCGGTTGGCGAACTCTTAACCCACCAAAACCGCCAATCCCTGCAGAATGATCAACTGCAAACGGCGGTTCATTCGGTGCTAAACCGTCTGCAACAACATCAACAACTGTTGGATCAATTGCAAGATTGGCATGACCGTCAATTGCATCGAACGCAACAACAACGGACGAGCAAGTGGTGGATAAAAAATCGAGAAGGGAGCAAAGAAAAGCAGCTATTTTCCTGGCAAAACAATCAGTTTAAAATTCCGAATCAATTTGATCCTTTAGAACTGGATAGCTATAATGAACCCCAGCTTTTAATCCAGTCTCTAATTGAAGATACAGCCCAACTGACTGAAGCAACGGAGTCGATTGAACTGTTTACCAATCAATTCAATCAAACCTTAGACAAACAACGGCGGCTACTAACCAGTACTCGCGACACGCTGATGCAGGCGCGACTGTTGCCTTTGGGGACATTATTTAAACGTTTTCCTCGAGTTCTGCAACAGTTGCAAGTAACTCATGATAAATCAGTCGAACTTAAACTACATGGCACAGAGGTTTTAGTGGATAAAGTGGTCGTGCAGAAACTCTATGACCCCTTACTACACCTAATTCGTAATGCTTTTGACCATGGGATTGAGTCACCAACGGTTCGCCAACAATCGGGCAAATCCAGTCATGGTTTAATTGAAATTGATGCCCATCACCAGAATCGATATTTAGTGATTGAAGTTCGGGATGATGGGCAAGGACTAAATTTTGAGAAGATTCGCCAACGGGCAGTTGATCAGCACTTGATCAACGCTGAAAAAGCAAGACATTTGACGCCAGCACAACTGACAGAGTTTCTCTTTGAACCCGGTTTTTCCACCGCTTCGGAGTTAAGTGATTTGTCTGGACGCGGAATTGGGATGGATGTAGTGCGTTCCCAAGTGGAAGCGCTACAAGGTTCAGTGACAGTCTATTCCCAACCCTATCACGGAACAACCTTTAGACTGCAAATACCCCTGAGTTTGACAATCGCCAAGCTACTCTTGATTGAAGCGGAAAGTCAAAAATATGCTTTACTTTCTGATGCGATTGAACAAATCATTATCCCGCCACCGGAACGACTGCGCTGCTGGGAAGAGGGAAAAGTGCTGCGATGGGGTACAGGAAAGGATGAACAACTGATCCCAATTTTTTCCTTGGCGAACATTTTAAATTACTATACCCCCAACCCGAAAGCGTTAGTTTTTCCCCACCAACCCCCCTGGGTTGAGTCAAGTCCAAAAATGCCAGTTATTTTGATCCGTTGTCAGAATCGGCTATTCGGCTTGGAAGTCAACCAACTTGTTGGTGAACAGGAATTAGTGATTCGTCCCCTAGGATCGATGATTACGCCTCCCCCTTATGTATATGGTGGCTGTATTCTAGCTGATGGTGGGTTAGCACTGGTGCTGGATGGGACAATATTAATGCAGTCTATTGCCGATCAGCAGACGATGACATCCCCGCCAGAGTTTGCCTCTGATTTTAAATCATCAATGGTCGCATTAACGGGTTCAACGTCGCTTTCATCCGATCGCCCCCAGTGGCAATTATCGCCTTCGCGCCCTGCGGCGTTACCGGCGGCGTCTGAACCCGCACCCTCAGTTTCAACGCGATCGCAACAATTTGTTCTTGTTGTCGATGATTCGATGACAGTGCGCCAAACGTTAACGTTTACGTTACAAAAGGCTGGCTATCAGATATTGCAAGCAAAGGATGGGTATGAAGCCATTGAGAAACTGCAAAATCATCGGCAGATTCAATTAGTTATATGCGACATTGAAATGCCCCGTATGAATGGCTTTGAGTTTCTCAAGTATCGCCAACAAGAGCCGGAATTATCCCTAATTCCTGTGGTAATTTTGACCTCTCGTAATAGCGAAAAGCACCGTTTAATTGCTAACGAATTAGGGGCTACTGACTATATCACCAAGCCCTTCATTGAACCTCAGTTATTAGAGACAGTGCAGAAACTGATCAAGGTTTGAGTTTTGTAAATCAACTATGAACTATGAACATGAACCATGAATTAGAGAAATATATCGTATTTAAGATTAGCGACTGTCTCATGTCACTGCCAATGGATAATGTGTTAAAAGTAATCAACACTCCACCAACTGCCAGTGGCTGGAATGCCATGGGATTAATTCAAATCGGGAATCATACGATTCGTATCGTGGATTTGCATCAGCAGTTAAATGCTGATAGAGACTGTCCATCTTTAGTCTCTACTGTACCCGATCGCCAATCATTTTTAGTGATTACCCGTCCTCTAGCTAGGGAACTCTGTGGCATTATCGTCGATGAACCGCCAAATTTAGTTGAATTAAGCCCCGATATGATTCACCGATTACCTCAATCTAACCGTCAGTTGCAGATGGTTAGTCATGCCGCAATTATCTCTGATGAGGAGGTTACGACCACAATTTTTATGTTAGATTTGCAGCAACTCTTGAATCCAGTTGGGTGAGCGCTAGATCAGGGCACGATAGTATCGTGCCCTATTAATTAGGTGGACAGCATAAAAGAAACCCCCTTTTTGCCCTGGCGACTGGAAGTCGCAGCTACACAAACAAAGTCCGCCTGCGCGGACTAGATTATAAAGGGGGTGGCTAACCCGGATTTGGTATCAGAAGTTGAAATGCCGTGTTTCTGGGTGAAAAGGCAACAGGGGAATGTCCTAACGTATCCCCATCACCCCGTAACCTCGTCATCCCCTAGATAGGGCTTCCTGCCAAATTTCGTAGTTATAGAACTTGCAGTTCTCTTGGATAGCGAGAATGACGCTGAGAACATCTTCACCAGAATCAGTTGGGATTAAGGTGAGGAGATGGGGGAGGTATTGAGTGATGGCTCCTGTGTCTTTCTTGGCGATATTACCTAATGCCTCGGTGGCGCTCTTACGCACATCAGAGTCAGAATCTTCGACCAGTTTGAGCAAACTAGGAATTGCCCTTTCCCAACCGATTTTACCTAATGCCTCGGCGGCAATCCTACGCACATAATAGTTAGAATCTTCCACCAGTTTGAACAAACCAGGAATCGCCCTTTCCCAACCGATTTTATCTAACGCCTCGGCGGCAATCCTACGCACATCAGAGTCAGAATCTTCGACCAGTTTGAGCAAACTAGGAATTGCCCTTTCCCAACCGATTTTACCTAATGCCTCGGCGGCGCTCCTACGCACATCAGAGTCAGAATCTTCGACCAGTTTGAGCAAACTAGGAATTGCCCTTTCCCAACCAATTTTACCTAATGCCTCGGCGGCGCTCCTACGCACATCAGAGTCAGAATCTTCGACCAGTTTGAGCAAACTAGGAATCGCCCTTTCCCAACCGATTTTACCTAACGCCTCGGCGGCAATCCTACGCACATAAAAATCAGAATCTTTGACCAATTGGAGCAAGGCAGGAATCGCTGTTTCCGAACCAATTTTACCCAAGGCAGCGACGGCACTCCTACGCACATAAAAATCAGAATCTTTGACCAGTTGGAGCAAGGCGGAAATCGCCGCCTCGGAACCAATTTTACCCAAGGCAGCGACGGCACTCCTACGCACATCAGAGTGAGAATCTGCCACCAGTTGGAGCAAGGCAGGAATCGCCCTTTCTGAACCAATTTTACCTAATGCGTCGGCGGTTCTCCTACGCACATCAGAGTGAGAATCTGCCACCAGTTGGAGCAAGGCAGGAATCGCCCTTTCTGAGCCGATTTCACCTAATGCCTCGGCGGTTCTCCTACGCACATCAGAGTCAGAATGTTGCACCAGTTGGAGCAAGGCAGGAATCGCCCTTTCTGAACCAATTTTACCTAATGCCTCGGCGGCACTCCAACGCACATCAGAGTCAGAATGTTGCACCAGTTGGAGCAAGGCAGGAATCACCCTTTCCCAACCGATTTTACCTAATGCCTCGGCAGCACTCCCACGCACATAATAGTCAGAATCTTTGACCAGTTGGAGCAAGGCGGGAATCGCCGCCTCGGAACCAATTTTACCTAACGACTCGGCGGCTGCTCTTCTACACACATCAGAGTGAGAATTTTTGACCAGTTGGAGCAAGGTGGGAATCGCCGCCTCGGAACCAATTTTACCTAACGACTCGGCGGCACTCCTACGCACATAATAGTCAGAATGTTGCACCAGTTGGATCAAGGTAGGAATCGCCCTTTCCGAACCGATTTTACCTAACGACTCGGCGGCACTCCTACGTACACGAAAGTTAGAATGTTCCACAAGTTGAAGCAATCCAAGAATCGCCTTTTCCGGACCAATTTTACCTAAGGCATCGGTGGCTCTCCCACGCACATAAGAGTCAGAATCTGCCACCAGTTTGAGTAAGCCAGTAATCGCTGTTTCTGAACCGATTTTACCTAAGGCATAGGCGGCTCTCCCACGCACATAAGAGTCAGAATCTGCCACCAGTTGGAGCAAGGCAGGAATGGCACTATCTGATCGCGTCTCACCCAAATGCGGAACCTTTAACCAAGCAGGGACATCCAACGCTTCCACATACCCAACTGTCTGCTCCTGAAACTCTAGCTTTACCTCCCCCGCTAACCGCGCTCCCAACTGCCAATCCACGTCCAATGCCAGTTGTACCACCTGCACCGCTCGCCTATCATCCACCAGCGCCAACATCAACGCGATTGGCTCTGTCCATTTTAGGTAATTGAGATACTCCCGCTTCAGCACCCCATCACTCAACGTTGGCAACCGTTCCCGCAATGCCTCGGCTGCGTAATATTCCTGAATCAGTTGATGGCGAAACTCTAACTCTTCATTGCCTGTTCCCGCCTGAATTAGATGATACTTCTGCAAATCCCGCAGACACTTACGGGCAAAATCCTCCCCATACGCCACCTTGCCATTGAGAAATTGCGCGATCGCCTGTACTGCTTCTTCCCGCGCAATCCCTACCCGTAGTTCCGTCGGCGTCTCTCCCTGCATCATCACCCACGCCAACTGTTGCAGCACCGATTTCCACCAGTCGCGATCGCTCTCAATCACGACATCCTGTTTCAGGTTGCGCTCATATCCCTGAGTAAATAAGCGAAACACTAACCCCAAATTCTCTGGAATTTCGTTTGTCTGCTTAAACAAGCCACACAACATCCACAGCAGCAACGGGGTTTGCCCAAACTCTCGCAAGCGATCACCTAGGTGGCGCAGCATTTCCTCGGCTTGTTCTGGCAAGTATGCACGGATAAACGCCTGCATTTGCTCTGGGGTGAGCGGCTGCATTTCCAATTTCTGCTCAATCCCTAAATCTCCCCCCAGGCTCAAATCCCGTGTGGTGAAGATCATTGGCACTTTGGGATGGTTGCGCCGAAAATCAGAAAGCTGCGATCGCGCTTCCTCTGAGGGCAACTCATTCACCCCATCAAAGAGGATTAGCGATCGCGATAACACCGTTTCCAGTTGTGCCGCCGTTAAGGGGAGTTCATGGCGAGTAAAGGCATTGAGAATTAATTGGGTGATTGAACCTTGCCAGTAACGCAGTTCCACCAACACCGGAATTCGGGTTGACTCCCCTCTCCCAGAATTGGGAGAGGGGCTGGGGGTGAGGGCTTCCTGAGTGCAGAGTGAGAAGTCGGAGTTGTTCAAAAACTCTGATTTCTGAGTCGTCGCCTCTTCCAAGAGCAACCGTGCTAACGCCGTAGACTTTCCCGATCCGGGACGCCCAACTAACAAAACCTGCTCCTGGGCATACTTACGCAGCCCTTCCAGCACCGAGAACCGCTCAACCTTCTTTTCCTGTGGCTGTTCTGGCTCCTCCTTTTTCACCCTCTGCACCATCAACCCAAAGTCAAAAATCGGTGTCACGTCCTGAGATTGCCGTTTTTTGCTTTCGGCATCGGTTAATGTGTAAAGCTGCCACCACTTCTCATACTTAGTGGTAACTGCGGTTAAATAGGGCTGAACATCGATTTCAGTCTGCTTTAGAACTAAATCCCGCCAGCGGCGATCGCGTTGATGAAACTGCTGCTGAAACTCTCGCAATTGGGGAAACTGCTCCAAAATCACGGTAGTTGGTACAGCGCCACCCCCCAAATCAAACGAGCGATCGCGGGTAAACTTAACAATCCCACAAACCTTACCTGTTCGCTGATTCAGCAACGGTGCGCCACTCATCCCTGGTCGCACCTGTCCCAATTTAAACTTAATTAACCTTGGCTCATCCCCGGTTAAGCCTTCACAGTTAAACGTTACCGGACAGCCATTGTCAAACTCTTGATCAGGATAACCGAATAGATAGAGCGGATCGCGGGATTTAATCTCCCCATCCAAATACACACAAGGCGGATCGGCATCAGTGGGGAGCGTCACCCGCAACAGCGCTAAATCATAAGGATCAGGAAGCAATTCCTCTACCACCGCCTGTGACCAATTCTCCTGCATCTGCCAGCGTACCTGAATCGGTTCACCTGCTGCCTTTTTCACCACATGAGCGCAAGTGAGAATCCATTCTGGAGCGACAAAAAAGCCTGTTCCCCAACCTCTACCAGGAAGGGAGAGCTTCACCGTGCATTGTTGCAACAGCTCCTCGACGCGACTCATGGTTTACGGTTTAGGTTGAGCTTCCCATTCCAACGTGATTTCCAGATTCGCTTTACCCGATCCTTTGACAATCACCGCCGTCAATTGTCCAGCCTCGATCGCCATTTCCATGCCAAATTTTACCGTCGCCTTCCTCGGTTTCGCTTTTTTCAGGGGTGCGGCGATCATCTGCACCACCCCCTCGATCGCATCAGCGACAGGCTGAAACTGCTTGGCGTCAAAGCTGACATCTTCTCGCCCCGTCGTTGTCACCTCAAATTTCGCGATCGCCCCATTGGGAAGCTCAACTGGAACGGTGTCACTACGGGATTCGGCAAAGGTCATTTCATTCTCCTCAATGGGAAATGTAAGGGCTAAGGTTCCCTGACTAAAAACTTGTTATCCCTATCTTACGCTGTTCGGCAGATAAACCTTAAGATCAACAATTGCGGAATCTTTGTAGTGCGAGCATCTTGCTCGCTAACGAGCATCGGGAGCATGTCAGAACACAAAATATTTTAGCAAAGCAAGGGTGTTGGGTTTCGTTCCTCAACCCAACCTACTTGCGTTGACATACACCCCGAGCATCTTCCTCGCTACTCATACTATAAATTTGCAACAGTAGACTTAAAATAGTCATCACTTGGGTGATATGGCAACTCTGACTCAGATTCGGGAAAGCAAATTTATGCCAACTTAGAAATTCCCGAATACTGGGTGATTGATGTGTCAGCCGCTAGGGTGATAGCATTTTGTCTGTAAGCTGATGGTCGATATCAACAAAGTGAAGTCTCTAGGGCATTGGATGGGTTAGAGATCGCGTTAGTTGAACAAACCTTTGCCCGTCTTGAACAGGAAACCAACGGCGCGGCGGCTGTTTGGTTTGCCCAGCAGATTCCTAATCTCTAGAATATGCTTTCAATAATCCGATTATCTACGATGATTAATCCCAGATGCGCTTGACTGGATAAGCATCAAATACCCCATCTCTACTCATAATTGGTATATTTTCTGCAATAGCTTGTGCAATGAGAAGTCTATCGAAAGGATCATTATGATGAAACGGTAAATTTGAAATTATTCCCAGATGAGTTAACTGAATAGAAAGCAATGCAAAGTCCTCCAAGTTTATCTTTTGCGTAATGTAATTTTCAAGGGGAACTAAAAGAGTTAATTTTCCTTTGCTTTGTTTAATTGCCATTTCCCAGACGCTGGCAATACTAATAAATTTTTCATGATTAGTATCTTCCATCAGTTCGCGGACAGTATTGCTGAGATTAGATTGACCAGAAAAGAACCAAATCAGAGCATGAGTATCCAGAATAAATTTCATTAATAATCTTTAAAGTCTTCCAAGGGTTCATCAAAGTCATCGGTTATGGAGATCATCCCCTTGTCACTACCAAAAAGGGGGGGTCTTTTTTGTCGAGAATACGGCGATACTAATTTAACCATTGGCAGGTCATTCTTGGTAATCATAATTTCTGTACCAAGTGAGGCATTTTCAAGGAGTTGATTAATTTTTTGCAGGGCTTGATTGATATCTATTGTTTCCATAGATAAATCCTCTTTTTTCTAAGGTTAAATTCTACCATTTATTTCCCAACTGAAGCAGGTCGAATGCGTTACTGCGGCTGAACTGTAACGGAAATAAAATAGCATAGACTACAGTATATACGTTACCCATAATCGGACATAATCGCAATACATTTCGTCACCGAAGAGCGCACAATGGGGGTGTGCGCCTCTACAATGCTAATCCATCAAATTAGGTGTGCCACGCTACTACTGAGTTTCCTGTAAAACGTGGTGAATCAAATCAGCCGCTAGCTGGAGTTTATCTCGGTTGGTAAGAGCCTCAAAGTTTACTGTTGCAACAGATGGCATCAGGGATATTGGCGAAGTTTGTGAGGTAGTGGATAATTCCAATGTCTCGTAAAAATAGTCAATAGGCTTTCGGTAGACTCCGGCGAATGCGGGTAACTCCCTCTCAGCATCTACTTTACGTTTCCCATTTTCGATATAAGACAGGATTTGCTGACTCAGGGCGGGTTTTGTTATTTATTTATCTGTGACTAGCTAAGTTAGTGACTAAACCCGCCCCTACAGATTCATTTCATCGCCATAATCCCTTAATTTCCCGCCAAATCTGTGACTGATTAGACTGAACTCTTGGATGAGTCAAAACTCCCTGACTCGGACTAAATAAAAACGCCAGCATAAAAAATCCAAACGTGACTAATACAATAGCAGGACCTGACGGTAAGTTGAAAAAATAGCTCAAATACATACCACTGATACTGGCAACTACGCCAATTCCTGAACCTAAAAGCATCATCTGGTGTAACCTTGTCACCAATAAATAAGCCGTCGCCCCTGGTGTAATTAGCATGGCTAAGACCAAAATTACCCCAACGGCTTTGAGACTGGCTACAATTGTTAGGGCAATCAAAATCATTAAACCAAAGTTGAGCAAGTTTGTTGGTAATCCCGCCGCTTTTGCGCCTACGGGGTCAAAGGTATAAAACATCAATTCTTTATACAGCAATAAAACAATGGCGAGGACAATGGCGGTAATAATGGCTGTATTAATCACTTCCTCTCCCGTAACACTGAGGATATTACCAAATAAAAAGTGATTTAGGTCAATCTTATTGTCTTTTTGAATAACTGTGATTAAAGTAATACCGAGGGCAAAGAAGGCGGAAAAGACAATTCCCATCGCCGCATCTTCTTTAATCTGCGATCGCGTCCTGATCCAGGTAATCACGATTGTACTGACAATACCTGCCAAAAACGCCCCCAGAAAGATATCCACGCCCACGATATAGGCGATCGCTAATCCCGGTAATACGGAATGACTAATCGCGTCACCGAGTAAGGCGAGGCGTTGTACCATGAGGTAACTTCCCACCGAGGCGCAGACGATTCCCACTAAGACGGCTGTCATTAGCGATCGCTGCATAAAGCTGTATTGCAAAGGTTCAATTAAAAGGTCAAGCATGATTTGTCATTTGTTGATGTCATTTGTCATTTGTTAAATACCTAAAACGTTAGCCAGGGCGGGTTTTGTAGAAACGTTAACAAAAACAATCAATTTTAATCCCTAAACCCGCCCCTACACAATTCAAACATTAAGCAGCGTCTGAGAAAAATACGACTTGACCCCCATAAGCACGTTGTAGGTTATTTGCCTGCATTACCTGGTGGCGGGAACCTGAGGCAATTAATTCCCGATTCAATAAAATTAAATCATCAAAATTTGTAATCGCTTCCCCTAAATCATGATGAACCACTAACACGGTTTTCCCGGAATCGGCTAATTCGTGGAGAATCTCAAAAATAATGGCTTCGGTTTTTTTATCGATTCCCGCCATGGGTTCGTCAAAACAGAAAATATCGGCTTGTTCAGCTAACGCTTTGGCGAGAAAGACGCGCTGCTGCTGTCCCCCCGATAATTGACCGATGGGGCGATCGCGAAATTCACTCATACCCACCCGCGCTAACGATTGGGCGGCGATGCGTCGGGATACGCTGGAGAAACGCCGAAACCATCCCGTCTTGCGTATCCGCCCCATTAATACCACATCCCACACCGTTGCGGGGTAAGTCCAATCAATCTGCGATCGCTGGGGTACATAAGCTACTCTGTCTAATTGATCCATCATGGGTTTCCCCTGATACATCGCTGTACCACAGCTTGTCTGCACTAACCCTAGCATCGCTTTCATCAGCGTACTTTTTCCCGCGCCATTGGGACCAATAATTCCCGTCAGTCGCCCCGGTTGAATCTGACAGGTGATATCCTTTAGCGCTTCGACGAGGCGGTACTGCACACTAAGGTGTCCAATCCTCAGGGGTTCCTGGCGGACGATGGCGCGATCGCGCTGGGGGTTGTGGTTGTTGCTATTCAAGATAACCATTGACATGATCAAACCAGAGAGATTTTAAAAAATGAAACAATTATGAAAATATTGTATCCTCAAAAATGAAAACAATATGAGAATCAATATATAAACTAAATGAACGTAATTACTCACTCGCAGGGTAGAACTCAGTTGCAGGGATGCAGAGGTGCAAGGGTGCAGGGGTGTACAGATGTAGGGGCGGGTTCGACTGATAACGTTAGTTGGGTTGAGGAACGAAACCCAACCTACAACCGTGGCATACTTAAATTAGCTGGGGTGATTCTGGGACTTTGGATCAGTGGCTGTGAGGCGACAAATCCAAATCTTTCAGGAACCGATGCAGAGGACAAACCTAACGTTGTCGCCACAAGTACCATTATCGCCGACTGGACAGAACAAGTCGGGGGAGATGAGATTGAACTAACTGGAATCCTCGAACCCGGTGCTGATCCTCACATTTACGAACCCGTACCCGCTGATACAATTGCCTTAGAACAAGCGGATCTAATTCTCTACAACGGTTATAACTTAGAACCGGGACTGATTAAACTGATGCAGTCGGCGGGGGTAAATGCCAAAACCTTTGCTGTTGGGGAAGTTGTAACGCCATTAGATTTTGAGTATCAGGGAAAAAAGGAACCCGATCCTCATGTTTGGGGAGATGCAGATCATGGGATTAAAATGGTTAATGCGATACGCGATCGCTTAATTGAACTTTCACCGGAAGACAAAGACAAATTTACCGCCAACGCCGCCAAACTCACGGCTGAATTGGAACAGGTTGATACGTGGATTACTCAACAGATTCAAACCATACCTGCTAATCAGCGTAAACTTGTAACCACCCATGACGCCTTTCAATATTATGCTCAAGCCTATGGATTAGAAGTAATTGGTACTCTGATTGGTATTAGCACCGAAGAACAACCCAGCGCCCAAACCGTGAAAACCCTATCCGATGCGGTAAAAGAAGCAGGCGTTCCCGCTATTTTTGCCGAAACCACGATTAACTCCGCCCTGATTAAAACGGTTGCAGCAGAAGCGGGAGTCAAATTACCACCATCCGAACTTTATTCTGATTCCCTCGGCGCACCCGGAAGTGAAGCGGATACTTATGTCAAAATGCTGATTACTAATACCCGTACTATTGTAGAAGCCTTGGGGGGCGATTATCAAGCATTTCTAAACGGGGGCAATTAATGTTAACGGTGGAGATCGTCATTCGTCTTATGTCTATTGTCCCATTACCCGCCCCTACAATTGTCCCATTAACCGCCCCTACAAATGACATAAGACAATTTAACGCCGTCTCCTTCCCGTCGAACGCTGACGGCTGCCAGAACTGCTACCAAAACCACCGGAACGATTCCTGCGCGTCGAATCAGATTTATTAGAAGGGCGCAAATTACTAGACCCGAAACCTGAACCTGTCGCCCGATTACCTTTTTGGCGATTTTTGTCAGCCGTTGCAGATGTATCAGATGAGCGTCTTAATTGACCTGTACTGCGGAAGGCTTGACGATTTTTTACCGCAGGTGGTGGTTGAT
The DNA here is from genome assembly GCF_040219735.1 of Coleofasciculus sp. G1-WW12-02. Lineage (NCBI taxonomy): Bacteria > Bacillati > Cyanobacteriota > Cyanophyceae > Coleofasciculales > Coleofasciculaceae > Coleofasciculus > Coleofasciculus sp. G1-WW12-02. Next base: position 51,583 of record NZ_JAVJRX010000131.1, read on the forward strand.
TATGACGGGCTTGATATCGGTCTACCGCTTGCGAGTAGGTGCTTCCATATCCACCATATCCAGTCATTATCCCACCCGGTTGATAAACAGGGGGTACATAATAGCTGGGTCGAAATAATAAACTCCCCAAGGCTTGACCCGCTATAGCGCCTGCAAATGGTGTCCAGAAACTGGATTCCCGCCGCACAATTACGGTTTCCGGTTGACCCGTTTGAGTATTCGTTTGGGTTTCGGTAACGTTATGGACATATTCAATCCGAAAGTCCTCACTCAAGTACATATCGGCTTGACCATTTTCGATCTGCAAATAAGCCTTTTTACCCGCCGCTATTTCCTCATCGGTTAGACGGGCTAATCGCAAATCTGGACTACGAAAAACAGGGGGTGTACCGGCTGGCGTATTCAGCAACATCAGGTTATATTCACCACTGACATCATCGTAAGTGGCTTGTTGAACCGGATATTTCCCATTACTAAACTGCTGGGCATTTGAGGTAACATTTACCGTCTGATTTGGAGTTTGGGTGACGGAAGGCGAACCACAAGCTAGGGTGGTTAGACACAATGCCAAAGACATGAAAATGATGATAAATTTTCGCAGCATATCAGAAAATTATTGAATTGGGTGATTCATTGGCAACTGTGAACAGATTAATCTGAAATAATAGTATCATTGGTGGTACTATTACACCTTAGCTTAATTACCCCAGTTGATTAGATATTCCGGAAAAGTCATTGAGCCGGATTCAGCTTATCCCAGGGGCTGATAAAATAACAGAATGCAACAGATTACAGGGACAACTAAACTCTTGGGCGTAATTGGTCATCCGGTGGAGCATTCTCTATCACCAATTATGCACAATCGCGCGATCGCACAGTTGGGTGTGGATTATGTCTATCTCCCTCTACCTGTTAAACCGGAGGATTTAGATGTCGCCGTGGCGGGGTTTGCGGCGATGGGTTTGCAAGGCTTTAATATCACGATTCCCCATAAGCAAGCCATTATCCCCCTGTTATCGGAGGTATCCGATATCGCCCAACTCGTGGGTGCGGTGAACACCGTTTGGCGTACTGATAAAGGGTGGAGTGGGACGAATACAGATGTCTTAGGGTTTATCGCACCCCTGAACCAATATAAGCGAGATTGGCATCAAACCAAAGCGGTAGTATTAGGCTATGGCGGTGCAGCACGCGCTGTTGTCGTGGGTTGTATGCAGTTGGGTTGTCCTGAGATTTGGGTTGTGGGTCGTAATCCCTATAAGTTAAGTCAGTTTCAGCAAAGTTGGGCAGATACTCCCTTGTCTAAGATTCTACAGGCTTATCCCTGGGAGGAAATGCCACAATTACTACAACAAGCCGATTTACTGGTGAATACAACGCCTGTGGGGATGTCTCCTCATATCGATCAATCCCCTGTGGATGAAGAAATAATCCAGGGATTGCCCAAGGGCGCGATCGCGTATGATTTAATTTACACCCCAAATCCCACAAAGTTTCTACAACAAGCGAAACAACAAGGCGCGATTCCCATTGACGGCTTGGAAATGTTAGTGCAACAAGGTGCAGCCGCGTTACAGATTTGGTTAGGACAAACAGCACCTGTTGAAATTATGCGAGAATCCCTGCAACAAATTTTTTCCTCGTAGGGGTGAAATATGGGAAATTAACTTTTGACGCAAACTGTAAACGCCTCTACCCATATTTCACCCAATCCCCAGAATTAACGTTTTTTCTGATTTTATCCTTAATTAAATCAAAAGCGGTTAAGCCAGGGGGGATGACGGTTGTCAAGGGGAAGGGTTTCTATCATAATCGATTAATTAAAGGCTTAATTTTTTCAGCGACGGCTGATGCGCCAGCTTGTTTTTCCGGTTGGCGAGTATACCAATAAGCCCAAGCTATTAACACGGCTTGAAAGGGTAGCCGAATCCAATAAAACAATTGACTGTGGGGAATTCCTTCAATCTTGATGTTGTGCAGTGTCATGTAGATATTGGCAGGAAACACCGCAATAAACAGAGCAATCAGTCCCCAGGCGGCGGCGACGCTGACAAATGGAATCATTAAGCCAATACCGCCGAGAATCTCGAAGAAACCGCTCACATAGACAGATGTCAAGGGCGGAAAGGGTGGAGGAACGATGCGGGCATATTGTTCTGGTTTCAGGAAATGGGTGATACCGACGATGATGGTACATACAGCAAGAACACCCCGAAGGATTTCTTTGCGGCGATAACTGTTGTCAGGTGATTGAGACATAAGGAATAGAGGAAACTTACGATCACAGGATAGAGGCTGAGTCGCGATCGCGCGTCTATCGGGAGTTAGCTCTTAAACTGTTCATCAGGTGCCACCCACAAACGCGATCGCATTTCCTGCCTTGCGCCTGAATTTGATTGGCATAGCCCCGAAGAGTGACCGTTAACAGTTCAATTTCCTCTAACAGAGAAAACTCTTCATTAGATGGACGAAAATTAGCCACAATTTTTTTTCGATATCTTTGAGTATTTTGATAGACTATTTTTAGCTCATCCATTCTTCTTGACGCCTGCTGCATTTTAAACTTTAGTGCATCGGGTCATCTTTTGGAAATTTTGCAGGCTATTCCGGCTCAAGTTGCAGTTCCCCAAGTTGTGCTAGAGCGCGAATTGAAGACACTGCAACGTCTTGAGAATGAAGAGAACGAGGGAGCGACTCAGTTCGAGGCTGCCATTGCCCAGGGTGTACTGATTGTGGTGGACTTTAAATCAGAACCAGAGGAGACATCATTTGTCAACTATGTTTTTGAACTGGGCGATGATGGAGAATCTGCCTGCTGTGCGATCGCGTCTCACCGAGGATGGGCAATAGTAACTGACGATAAGAGAGCAATCTCGTTTATTCAACGGGAGATCTCGCAGCTTCAAATTATATCAACTCCAGAGATAATTAAGCATTGGTCAGAGAAAGTCGCTCTTGATGCTTCAATATTACGAGATGCACTCAAAGCAATTCGGTTCAAGGGGAAGTATTTACCGCGTAAAAACCATCCTTTACTAAGTTGGTGGCAAACTGCTTTGACTGAGCCAGACGCTTTAGAGGAATGAAATTCTGTAATCTAAATACATGGTTTTTGTTTGAGCGGGTCTAAGAATACCGGATTTGCAGCAGTAGTCTATCTGCTTTAACGGGAGAAATTACGCGGTGAATGCAGGAAGGATCTTGAACAAAACCAAATCCACTTTCTCCTTCAATGATCAGTTGATTGTCTTGCCCGTAATAATTAAGCACAGCCTTGTCCGACTGACGACCCGCAGAAAAGGTCATGTAAAGTGGCTTTTTTTTATGAGAGCCTTTGATCATAACGTGAGCGCCAGAATCAGCATTCACATCGGTGATATAAAAATAGGCGGTCATAAAGTTGTACCCAGCGATATCATAGTGAAAATTTGTGGGTGGATAACTCTGTCTAATTTCCGGTTCTCTCAGATCTGAAACTAAACTCCAAGTCAGATGCTGGCTAATTTGATTGGGCCAATACCCCAGATAGTCCTTAACGATTTGCAACAGCAGAGGATCTTGGGTAATTTTTTGAATGGCTTCGCAATCCATTGCATCACGCACCAAGGCACGCAGCACTGAATGCTCACCTCGCATTCGACCATTTCTAATTACCTCTTCGATGAAAAAGTCGTCGTCAGACTCAGGTTCAATACAAGGTGTTTTTATGGCATATTGATAGATTTCTTTTACCATTGACGGCGATAAATGTAGACCAAATCCTACTCCTTCATGACGCAGTTGTTGGACACATCTATCTAGGGAAACACCGTCAAACATTGAATCGGCAGCAATCTTCAGGCGTTTTTTATAGAAATCGGGATTTAGGCGCTGTCGCCTAGCTTGGAGAAAACTATATATTCTCCGACAGAGGAGGAAACGACCAAACCGCTGCGTGAAGTCTCCTTGGGTTAACCGCTTAATCGGTTTTGATGCTGAACTTAAGCGTCCCTTTGAACGTTCTAATGTGGCAGTTTTCATGACAATTCTCAAGACACTTGGCTACATCTACTACTCTCATCATTACTTTTGTGAATCAGGAGTGTCACACCCAGTTTTAGATCAGTAATTCACGCCGCGAAACTGATCCGTTATTTCTTTTAGGGAGAATTGTACAGGGGATCTATTCGAGTTCCCTCCCGGTTCCCTCCCCTTTATAAGGGGAGGGTTAGGGTGGGGTCAGATCAAGGTATCGCTTTTCTTTTGTCCGACTACTTATAACAAAGTCCGCGCAGGCGGACGCAAGGCAAGTGTAGCAGCGATTTCAATCGCCTCCTCAAAAGGGGGTGATACTAGGAATTAAAATCTCTGGCGGGAAGAAAGTTTTATAATTCTTACAAAAAATTAAAAATAACGATCCTCTCCTTAACCTTTGCCTACCTATTGATTAGGTTTTCGACATCCAAAAATCGCAAAGTTAAGATAGCGCCAGTGACAGGAAACATCCTCAAATCCTGCCTCCCTGAGCCATTTTAACTGGTCTTCAACGGATGCCGGAATATCTTCCGCTAGATATTTAGCAAACCAGTAATTGCTATCTTCTCCCTGAGACTCAATATACTGACACCAAAGCTGATGATGCTGCTGGGTTAGAGTCGGGGTGGGGCTGATAACAATATCGCGATTGAGGAAAATTCCACCGGGATTCATCCCCTGAAATAGCCGCTTGAATAACCTCTGTTTTCCTGGATGATCTAAATGATGAATTGCCAATCCAGATATTATCAGATCGTAGCCTGAGCCTATATCATCACGGGCAAAATTTCCCTGTTGAATGGTTACGCGATCGCGAAACGCTGACAAGTTCCTCTGACAGGTTTCCAGCATACTCTCTGCCAGATCGAATACTGTCACATTTGCTGAGGGAAACGCCTGGAGAATCAGAGAAGACAACACTCCTGTCCCTGCACCTAAATCGAGAACATTCAAGGGACGCTGACGGTCAAACGGAATTAAATCGAGCAGCAGTCTATTTTGTTGATGATAGTGAGGAATCAGTTTAGGAATTAGACCGTCATATACTATGGCTGTATTTTCAAAAGTTTGACGAATTTGATCAGTATTCATTAATTTTTACCCCAATTATAATTAAACCTGAACCAGATTTTACCTAAACAGAATACTTTTGCGAAAAAGATGCAACCTGTGCTTCTAACTCATCGCAAGCTTCGCGCACCAGCCGTAACCCTTCCTCCTTTTCTAGTTGAGCGCCTGCGGGGGCAAATTGTTGCAAAATTTCTGCTTCTGTTGTTTGATATTCACCCCAATCTGATTTCAACTTTTCCAGGTAATTAATTCCCTCACTGCCATCTTGAATGGCAAACTCTAAAATAGAATCCAGATAAGCCGTAACCTTAGAACTCTTCACCCCCTCCGTCACAGCGGCAAATAACAATTCCCCATTAAGATAGTCAAAATCTGGCACAAATAGCCAATCCCCTCGTAACTCAAAGGTATGAACGCCTTGAGCAGGTCTAACTATTATTCCTTCCTGTCTAACTCGCCGAGCTGCATTGTAAACTAATCTGATAATTGTCAAAATCACGTCTGGATAGTTACTATCAATTCCCCTTAGTTCCACTGTTCCTAATGCATTAAGCCGAACCGGATTCCAACCCGCTTTTAGTAAATTTCCGCCGCCCTCAGTAAACAAATTTCGCTCAACTCCAGCCTGATCCATCGCGGCTAGCCATGCATAATAGCGTTCAAATTGCAACTCAACTAAACGTTCCACAGAATCCGCATAAGGCATTAAACCGCCGACAGATTGTAAGTTAGTGTAAACCCCTTCCCAGCCAAATCGGTCACTCCCGCGATAGCGGACAATGTGATAGGCAAGCCCCGTGGCTTCTCCTTCATAAAAGGGACAGGCGCGTCCCAAGGCAATGAGTGCGGAATCTAATGCTGTGGCTAAATTATAAATATTAATTAGTTCCTCGCGTTCGGCGGCGCTGCTGTTGTAAGAAACACCGACGCGGGAATCAATAACTCCTGGCGGTACTTCTAAATGTAAATGTGTCCCCGTACATTTACCGGCATTCAAAAATCGGTCATAGCCAACGGTGCGAACCTGGACATGATAGCTTAATTTATCTCGAATGACGGGAATTAAATGTAACGGATAGCTGGATAGGGGATAAAGCCGCAGATGCATCTTTTGCCCCACCTGTAATACCAGTTGTAAATTCTTTATATAGGCTGTTGCTAATTCTGTGGGAGTATGGGCAGGAGGGGTATTAATTTCTATTATTCCCTTCACCCACTCTGGCATAAAATAATCTGGATTCAGACCAATGGCTTCGGCTTCTTGGCGACAATTCTGTAAGAATTCATCCGCACGATTGGAAAACATTCCCGCTTCGTCTACGAGGAAAAATTCTTGTTCTAAACCGATGCGACGTTTGCTTAGTTTCATGGTATAGTGGTCAGGGTTACTGAGTTATTTAAAGGAGGCAGAGCCTCCCCAAGAGCATTCCCAGGCAAAGCCTAGGAACGAGCCTTAAACCTCCACCACGGCTTGCTGATACACCTTTTGTGTCACTTGAACTAACCGTTGCATGGCAGTTTCTAATTCGCGATCGCTGGCGGTGAGACTAATCCGAATGCACTGATGCTTGTGTTCCCACTCTTCCCGTAATCCAGGAAAAAAGGTATTTCCGGGAACGACGATTACCCCCACCTGCTTTAAGTGTTGATAAAAGTCCCAATCGGTTATCGGTAAATCTTTTAACCACAACCAGGCAAAAATCGCGCCTTCACCTCGATGTAAAAACCAAGGTAACTCCTTGGGCATAAATTGGTTCAGCGCTGTTTCTAAGACGGCAAACTTGTGTTGATAATAAGGACGAATCACATTAACAGAAATCTCAGCCAATGCGCCAGAATTAATCGCCCGTGCTGCGATCGCTTGTCCGTAGCGGGAGGAATGGATGCACAGATTCGTCTGGAAAGATTCCAAGATACCAATCAGGTTCGGATCACCAATAGCGACGCCAATCCGTTCTCCGGGTAATCCGGCTTTGGATAAACTCAGGCAATGGATAATATTATCACCAAAAATTGGTGTCATTTCGGTAAAATTTAACGCCGGGAATGGCGGCGCATACGCCGAGTCAATGAACACCGGCACATGATCAGGTGCGGCGAGTTCGGCAATTTTTCGCACTTCGTTATCACTGAGAACATTACCTGTGGGATTACAGGGACGAGAAAATATTACACATCCTGTCGTTTGGTTAATTTTCAATTGGCTGAAGTCGGGACGATATTTATAGCGATGCGCCGCTTCATCAATATCCAGGCTGGGTTTGTAGGCAATTACCGCTTCTGGGGTTAAGCTGACGCCGCCATACCCGGTATAATCGGGACTCAGGGGGAGAACAATTTGTTTTAACTCACCGGCTTGGGTATAACCGCCAAAGGCATTCGCCCCATAGAAGTAAATGGATTGAGAACCGGGAGTAATTAAGATATTACGTTCAGTTATGCTTAACCCATAACGCTGATTGAAATCCCGTGCGATCGCGTCAATCAATGGCTGGTATCCTTGAGATGACCCATAGCGGCAAACCACTTCACCGTATTCGGGACTTGCCAAGAGTTGGGCGGTACAGTCTCGCCACAGTTGTTCCACCTCCGGCAATATTACCGGATTTCCCGCACTGAGATTAATAAAATCCTGTCCCTGACCTGCTCGTAACGTTTCAATAATATCTTTCATAATAGCCCGGACGCCCGTCAGGTTGGACATCTGAGTGCCGAATTGAGTTAGAGACGGTTCTATCATGCGCGATCGCACTCGTTACAGAGGTTAACTTACTTTGCCGCGAATTGAATCAAATTTGCTGATTCGCTGGGGGCTTTATTCATTTAACCGCAAATTTAACCTTTTAGCTTTTTGTGCATCCAATGATTTGCCTGGGGTTGATGGGAATACGAAGCACCATGAGAGTGCGATCGCGCCCCTTGTTGACCCAATAGAACCCTAGATATTCCATCCTACAAGGGATAGAACAGCCGGGGAAGTGGACAGTATAACTGATGCGTATGGCTGGTATTTAAAACAGATTTATGAAGGGTTTATGAAGTTCAGACTTCCATTATGAAGATCCTGTGAAATTATCCATTTTATCTTGACAAATATTTCAATCCATTATCTACTATTTACATATAATCTTTGGAAAAAATAATTATGAAATTTAATCTGCCTACATTAGCTAAAACCACTATCGCTGGTGTAGCTATCACAGCTACCCTGGGATGTTTAGCTTCTTCGGCAGATGCGCTCACCTTAGCTAGTTCTTCTGGCAGTTGGAGCAATGTGCTTTTGGATAATGGAATTACAGTAAATCCTCCAGGTGGCAACACTGTTGAATTTTTTAATGTAGGCAATGAAAGCCAAGTCCGGTGGGGTGTTCCATTTAGCAGCAGTGATGCCAAAAGCGGACTGGGATTTACTGGGGTCACAACTAAAACCTTTGATGTGGGCGATATGTTTGAGTTGGGAACCCTGCGCCACTTCAATAATGTCACTTCAACCTTTTCCCCAGTTGCAGACGCAGCTAACCTGGGAATTACCTTGGACTTCAGCAGTCCAGATGTAGAACAAACATTCACATTCAATTTTGCGATTGACAATACGCCAAATGCTGGTCCCTGTCAGGTTGGTAGTCCTCCCTGCGCTGATATCGTCACCTTCCCTAGCGCTTTCCCCACAGAAACCTTTAACATTGGCGGAGTTGACTATACCCTTGAGTTACTTGGGTTCCGTGATTCCGTTACTGGAGATCCTGTTGGTGAATTCGTTTCCGCAGAAAATGGCACAAATTCAGCCACACTCTTTGCTAAAATCACGACTCCCCCTTCTGAAAAAGTTCCTGAACCAACGGCTATGGTTGGTCTAGGTCTTTTGGGTCTCTATATCATGGGGCGTCGTAATCAAAAGCAAAAGCTACACTAATCTATAGAGAAAAAATTAGAATAGATAATCCCCAGACTCAATGTGTGGGGATTTCTACGTTATTGGGCTTACTTGATCAAGTCACCTTAGCCTTGGCGTACTATAGGTAAGGTAAATGCACAGACTGGGAGAACAACCACGGTTTACACACGCCCCCTAGCTCGACTGATCGAGCAACTACAACGCTTACCTGGAGTAGGTCCCAAGACTGCTCAACGATTGGCATTACATATTATTAAGCGCTCAGAGGATGAAGTCAAAGCCCTGGCGCAGGCTTTAATTGAGGCAAAAAAGCAGATTGGCTTATGTCAGGTTTGCTTTCACCTGTCGGCTGAATCCGTTTGTGATATCTGTCGTAATCCGAATCGGGATAAAACGACTCTCTGTGTGGTGGCGGATTCCCGTGATGTGATTGCGTTGGAGAAAACACGGGAGTATCGGGGAAATTATCATGTTCTCGGTGGGGTGATTTCTCCCATGGATGGAATTGGACCCGAACAATTGCACGTTGAACAACTGGTGCGCCGCGTTAGCCAGCATAAGATTCAAGAGGTGATTTTAGCGATTAGTCCGAGTGTGGAAGGGGAAACGACGACGCTGTATGTTGGTCAACTGTTGAAACCATTTACTAAGGTGACTCGAATTGCTTTTGGTTTACCCATGGGTGGAGATTTGGAATATGCGGATGAGGTGACGTTAGCACGAGCGTTGGAAGGGCGGCGGGAGTTGGATTAGTTATTTCGTCATTAGTTATTTGTCATTTGTTAAGAAATAGGATATTCAGCTAGATTAGGGCACGATAGTATCGTGCCCCTACCACAACCGAAGGGATAATTGATTGGGTAGGGACACGGCATTGCTGTGCCATATATAGCGAAACTCCTTTCATTCTGCCCTTTGCTTCATCGAGTCACTTCGATATAAATATGCTCTAAGCGTACAGGTTGGCGAGTAATTGAATCTAGAGAAATCCCCTCAAATCGCTCAAGAATTTCTTTTAAATCTAAAGCTTCGGGTAACCAAAAGGCTAAATCATTCCCGTAACGTCGATGGGTGAAACCGAGTTCTGTCGCCCGCGCGATCGCACGTTCCTCTTCCGGTGTTTGTATGATCACAATTTCTTGGGCAGGAATCTTTTGACGCAGGGTATCTAAATTACCCTCGGCGACAATTTTACCTCCTTTGAGAATGCCAATCCGCTGACATAGGCGTTCGGCTTCATCGAGTAAGTGAGTGGTTAACAAAATTGTTAATCCTTGACGTTGGAGACGGCGAATCAAGTCCCAAATTTCATACCGGGCTTCAATATCTAAACCCGTTGTGGGTTCGTCTAAAATTACCAGTTTCGGCTGATGAACCAGCGCCACGGCAATATTTAACCGTCGCTGCATTCCCCCACTTAAGGTTTCAACGGGACACGTACCTCGATCTAAGAGGTTAACCGCGTCTAAACAGGCATGAACTTGTTGCTGTCTCTGTCGTTTACTTAAGCCATAGATTCGAGCAAAAAAATGCAGGTTTTCGGCACAGGTTAATGTTTTATACAATAAATTTTCTTGGGGGGCAATCCCAATCAAGGTTTTTGTTGCTTCGGAGACGGGTTGGTGATTAATCGTGATTTTGCCACTGTCGGATTTGAGTAAGTTACAGATACTATTAATTGTGGTTGTCTTTCCTGCACCATTAGGTCCAAGTAACCCGTAAATTTCTCCGGGGGGAATATGTAGGGTGAGATTTTGCAGAACCTGGCGGTTCCCGTAGGATTTACAGAGGTTTTCGATATCTAGCACAATGACTAAAATGAGATGTTTTCACACTATCAGGGGTTAATCTGGGCGCATGTTGGGGAAAGGCGCATGTTGGGGGAGGGCGCACCATCCGTCATGCGTGTCAACTTAAGCCACAACCCTTGCCCATCCTAATTTTCAGCGAGGGTGTCCCTGCTTCCCCTGCTCCCCCTGCTCCCCCTGCTTCCCCTGCTTCCCCTGCTTCCCCTGCTTTTGGCGCTTAAGTTGACACCAATGCACGTCGGTGCGCCCCGACGAAGAATGGAATTATTTTTCTGATATCATAACCTTCGCTCAACCCTGAGCATCCGCTGATAGGAGAACCACCCGGCTACTACCATAATTAAGGCAAATACGCCCAAAAACCCAAAATGCTCCCGAATATCTGCCAACCCCTCGCCATTTGCCCAAACAGCCAGCAGCGCTTCGTTGATGTGGTAAATCGGGTTAAATTGGGCGAGATTTAGTAAGGTGTCGGGGAACAGGGAGGTGGGTAAAAACGCGCCCCCTAAAATTAGCAGAGGTACGCCAAACGCCGCTACCAAGGCATTTACATCCTCTGTGCGACGGGCAAACTGGGTACCGAGGATGAATCCCACTCCCACATACGCCATAATACTCAGTAGAATAATCAAGACTCCTAAAAGTAGAGACCCCTGAAATTTAGCACCCCAACATGCTGCGATCGCGTAAACCAAAACGGCTTGAACCCCCGCAATGGCGCTATGGGCGCAAAAGATACCCAGAAAATAGGAAATGCCACTTAACGGAGAAATGAACAGACGTTTAAGGGTTTGCTGTTCCCGTTCTCCCACCACCGTCGCTACCGTACCCCCCAGACAGCTAAAAAACAAAGCAGCACCTGCCAACGTCGAGGGGGCGGCATTTTCAAAGGCTTGCGCCATCGACAATTGGGCGCGTTCTGCCAAAATATAACCATTGAGTAATAATACGGAAATGGGGAAAATCCCCCAAAACACTAAACTGCGGCGTCTTCGCCCCAGTTCAATTAAAATGCGCTGGGCTACAGCAAATGTTTCATGCCAATAGTTCATTTAAATTTTCTGTCGGGGCGGGTTTCACTATTATTGTTTCTTGCCTCACCCAGATGCAACTCGCGCCCGCCCCATTCCCTGTTCTCTGTTCCCTGTTTCCTAAACAATGACCAATGACAAATTAAACTCTCTCTACCTTTCCCGACGCACCGCCCTGAAACTCATTGGCGTCGCCGGGGTGGGTAGTGTCATCGGATATTCTCGCTGGGCAAAACCTCAACCGACGATTATTCAGCTAGATACCCTAGATTTGCCCCGAAACCTGACTAACTCTAAGTCTGTGGTAGTTGTGGGTGCAGGATTGGCGGGGCTTAGTTGTGCTTATGAGTTGAGTCAACGGGGTTTTGATGTAACCTTATTAGAGCGATCGCCTCAATTGGGAGGTAAGATTGCTAGCTGGCAGATTCAGGTGGGTGATCAATCCCTGCGGATGGAACATGGGTTCCATGGCTTTTTCCCTCACTACTATAATTTGAATCGTTTGGTTGCCCAGTTGGACATCCAGGATCATTTCCGTTCCCTGGAATTTTATTCGGTGGTTTTCCGGGATAATCAGTATCAGCCGGAAGTCTTTCGCCCCAGCCGTTCAGCGTTTCCCTGGAATGTGGTAGATTTAGCGATCGCGTCTTCAAATCGCTGGCGTTGGGGGATTAATCTGACAAAGCTGAAACATTGGCAGGTTTTCCGGGAAATTGGTGGCTTCCAAATTCCCGATACTTTTCAGCGCCTCGATCAATTATCGGTGGCTGATTGGATAAAAGGTGAGTTTCCCCAAGGACTTTATGATCTGTATTTTTTACCCTTTGCTAAATCCAGTCTGAATGCACCGGATCGGTTAAGTGTGGGAGAATTAATGCAGTTTTTCCATTTTTATTTTTTTGGCAATCCGGAAGGATTAGCGTTTAATGGGACGCGCCAAGATATGGGTAGGAGTTTGGTTGAACCAATTGCCCAAGCCATTCAAAATCAGCAGGGAAAAATTGTCACTGAAGCAACAGTGAGTAACATTAATTGGCAAGATGGACAGATTCATTCTCTTAGTTATCAGCAGGGAACGGCTCAAACCCCTGTGCCGTTTTGGGTGAAGCGGAATCAAAATCAGGTAACCGATGAAATAGAAGCTAACGTTGACTATTACGGCGCAGGGGATGCCATGTTTGCCTTATTTCCAGAAGAGAACCAAGCCATTTCTCTGACTTGTACCCATCAAGGCTGTACAGTACAACCCCAAGCTGATGGTCAGTTTCTCTGTCCTTGTCATGGGGCGGTTTATAATTCCCAAGGACAGGTGATTTCAGGACCGGCGAAACGGGATTTACCCCGGTTTAAAATGATTCAACGCCAGGAGGATGAAGTGCAACTGGTGGGAATTCCTAGTCCGGATTCACCCCAAATATCCACAGAAACCATTCAGGCAGATTATTATGTCTTTGCCACCGATGTTCCCGGTGTACAACATCTGTTTAAATTGGCACAAGGGGATGTGAATCAGCAGGTATTAACTCAGGTAGAAAAATTAGCCGTGGCTGATCCTTTTGCCGTTGCCAGATTTTGGTTTGATCAAGATTTTGCCTGGGAGCATAGTAATTTTACTTCCCTTTCTGGGTATCGTCTCACCGATAGTATTGCCCTGTATCACCGCATCCAAGATGATTATATTCAGTGGCATGAAAAAACTGGGGGAAGTGTGGTAGAGTTACATGCTTATTGTTATAAGGAAGACGAGTTTCCCAATCAGCAGGTTCTCTTAACTACCTTTGAACAGGAAATCTATGAAATAGTGCCACAATTGCAAACGGCGACGATGTTACACCGAGAATTAGTGAATCAAAAAAACTTCTCCGGTTATCCACCAGGTAGTTATCAGAAACGCCCAGAAACGGATTCGGGTGTGGCGAATCTCTTCTTTGCCGGAGACTGGGTAAAAATGCCCTTTCCCTGTGGCTTAATGGAACGGGCGGTGAGTAGTGGATTCCTGGCGGCTAATGGGATTATACACCGAGAAGGATTGCAACGGCGATCGCTGTTATCGGTGAATCCAGAGGGGATTTTTTCGATATGATTTGTCATTCGTCATTTGTCAGAAACCTTTGATACACCGTAGGGTGGGCATTGCCCACCAACCCGAACTTTCCTAATCCCAATCCCCTATCCCCAATGGAGAGGAACAAGCTATGATTAGAGGTGCGATCGCGAAATTAGGACTGATTACTTTATTCGCAGGAATCTCGCCAACAGTACAGGCGCAGGAGTCTCCTCCATACATTCCGCAGACAACAGCAGCCTTGGCGCAGCAAGCTGAGGTGCAAGAGTATTTAAATGCCGTCAATCTGGCGCAATTGAATTATTTTCTTAACTATTCTCAGTTTGCCACAACCTTAGCCGAATTAAATCTGGCTGGGTTCCAGGAAACGGAGAATTATCGTTATCTGATGCTACCTGCACAGAATCCGCGTCAGGGTATGATTTTAATTGCCCAAGCGAAAAACCCGCAGCTAAAAAGTTATGCGGGGGCTGCTTTTATTTTGTCATTGGGTGAAATTATCAAAGGGATTGGTGGGATTTGTGAAACAAATTTACCTTCCACGTCTGCGCCTGTTATTCCAACTGCACCGACTTTTCCTTCAACTGGTGTATTATGTCCCTTTGGTTCTCATGCGTTAACCAATTTTGATCGCGAAGAAATATTGTAGGGGCGCACCGACGTGCGCCCTCTCCCGACGTGCGCTAAAGCCATTCAAGTTCCTTGTTCCCTCCCCTTGATAAGGGGAGGGTTAGGGTGGGGTCAGATCAACATTTAAGTTGACACCAATGAAAGCTTTGCGCCCGATTTAACCATAAACTCTCTTCCACCATGTTAGCTGTGTCACGCCAATAGGGTATTGTCAAATTGAATTATAATTACGATTAAATATGACTTATTATGAAAAATCTAGATATTCGCCAACTCGATATTAATTTAAATCATTGGTATGTTGTCGCCCGTAGTGATGAGGTCAAATCTCAACCCCTAGGAGTAATCCTTTGGCATCAAGAGATTGTTCTTTATCGAGATAGTACAGGTCAAATTCATGCCCTAGAAAACCGTTGTCCTCATCGAAAAGTTAAATTAAGTCACGGTAAAATTAAAGATGATTTGTTGGAATGCGTCTATCACGGATGGCAGTTTAAACCAACCGGAGACTGTGCATCTGTTCCTTATTTAGCTGATCATCAAAAATTGCCGAGTTGTAAAATTCGCGCCTATCCGGTGCAGGAAAAGGATGGGTTTATTTGGCTATTTCCAGGGGATAACTCTGGGGAAATTCGACAACCGATGGCAATACCAGAGTGGGAGCATCTTAATTATATTGCTACGGTTTCCACGATTGACTGTAATGCCCATTATTCCTTTCTAATCGAAAATTTGATGGATATGTATCATGGGCATTTACATCAGGATTGGCAAGCTTGGGCTGATCCGGTTTTGGCGGATATCGATGAAGATGATCATCGGGTGGATGCTCATTATCAGGCAAAAAGTTATTATAAAATTGATAAAATTTGGTCGATTTCTCAGTTGTTTTTTCCGGCGCTACGCCGCTTGCACCCGGAACCGTTGGATGTGAGTTATGTTTATCCCCATTGGGTGTCAAGTTTGGGACAGGATTTTAAGATTTACTGTTTATTGTGTCCAGTGAATTTGCGGAAAACTCGTGCTTATTTGATTCATTTCACGTCGCTAAATGCATTTTGGCGGTTGCATAAGTTACCGATTTGGTTTCGGCGGTGGATTAAGGATAGTTTATTCGGTTCAGCACAGGGGTTATTGGATGGATTGGTGCGTCAGGATGTGCAGATGATTGAGGAGGAACAACTGGCATATTTGGCGAATCCTGAACGAAAGGGGTATGAGTTAAATCGGGCGTTGGTGAGTGTGCAACGGTTGATGGGTAAGCAGGGTGAATTGTAGGGGCGGGTTTAGGGATTGATATCAAATCCGGGTTAGCTACCCCCGTTATAACCTAGTCCGCGCAGGCGGACTTTGTTTGTGTAGCAGCGATTTCAATCGCCGTGGAAAAAGGGGGTGATAAAGGCGGATTTGGTATGAATTGTGAATTTTGTTGATAATGTTTGTGGCAAAACCCGCCCTTTCTTAAGGTTTAATGTATATTTTGCGTTGATGGTGTCGGCGTTACGATGATAGGGCTTGCATCCCTTACTACGAACGACGTTATCCTGGCGGTTTAGTAATAATTATCGCCTCTGATATGACTGTGTAGTTTTTTCCTTCCCAGGTGAAGTGTAAGGTTCGTCCGGGAGATGAAGAGATTTTATCTAAGTAAGCTGTTATTCTAGAGTCGAGAAGTGGTTTGGCGCGTTTCAATTTCCAGGATTGAAAGAAATCTGAGGGGTCAATGAGAACTAAGAACAAGCGATTCGAGGCGTCAAATCGACGGATACCTTGATTTTCGTAAAGCCATTTGATTAGATTATCGGGGTTTGTCTTTGCTTCTTGAATCAGTTTTTGCCTAAAATTGCTGAGTTCAGAGAGCAAGCTTTGGGCGTCTTCTGACGGATGATCACTGGCTTTTTTCCATAAGTCGCAGAGCAATTGACTGTCAGGAATATTAGTGCTAAATGGGACTTGATGCTGACGCGCCCATTGTTTCAACCGTGTAAGTTCTGGACGCTTGTTCTCTGAACGACGGCACTGTTTGATGTATCCTTCAGGAAAATAAGTGACTTTCAAGTCAAAGGGAATACCATTTATAAAAAAGTCTATTTTTTTGATTAAGCTTACCGCAGGTAATACCTTATCATGATCCCGAAAAATATCTTCAATTATTATTGATGTCCAATGATTGTACCATGAACATAAAACGTAACCTCGCATACTATAGTGAAGCTCATTCTCGATACTGTTTGAGAGTTGATCATAGTTATGGATTTTTTTGACGTAGTTGTCTATAATTGTTCTCTCCAGGCTATTTTGATGCAGTCCACCCCAGTCAAAAACATCGAGACGATAGAGTTGATTAACGAGTTCTGGCTCTTGTTGACGACGTGCTTCTCGCTCTGATGCGTAAATTTGTTGAATGGTGGAATTAATAATGGTGTCATTAATCGAGGCGGTATTAAATGCTTCTTTCAATAAATCTCGTGCTGAGTTGGATTGGGGTGTTAAAGCGGCGGATGCGAATAATTGGTATAAGTGTTCACGGCGCGATAAGGAACGTAGCTTAAGAAAACGTAGTCCGTCATTGGTTTGGAATAATTCTCTGATGCGATTGTCTCGAAACCAGGATTGGGCTGTATCAAAATCCATTGGGTTAATCCTTTCTAACCTGGAAAAGTATCTGACCAACCGCGAATGGTTTTTAATCGCGAAATCTTGCTTAAATCAGCGTTAGGGTTGCCGAAAACTAGGGCAATATCATGCTTAAGAGCCCCTTTTCTGTTGTCTTGGACAACGGAACGGGCTGAATAATTACAGGGGAATTGTCCGAGGTAGTTTAGGTTTGATGATGGTTCTGAGCTATCTATTAGTTGTTTGATAAATGCCCAGTGTTCCTGTTGTCTGGCATTATAAAGTAAGACGAGGAAGCCGTCGTCTCGTAGAATGGCGGAACAGTCGGTAAAGAAGGCGCTCATGGTTTGATTGTAGAGGGTGGCGGTTTTGGCGCGTTCTTTGGCATTGGAGATGACAATTTCTGAGTCAAAGTTGGGTTCAATTCCTAAGATGCTATTCCACAGTTCACTGAGTTCTAGGTAGGGAATGCGATCGCTGTGTGGGGGATCGGTTATAATTAGGTTGATTGATTTCTTGGGCAGGTTTTTTAGTTCTTGTTGACAAGGGGCGCAAATAATGCTACATTCTGCGTTGTTTTGATAGAATTGATCGAGAGTTTCACAGATAGTGCTGCCTTGTAATGGATCACCGTTTTTGATGGCGTTTAAGAGTTTGGTAACGCGCCGCTCGAAACAGTTCCAAACGTTTACTTCAAAGTGTAATGGGGGTCGCCAGTAGCCAATTACCCAACTCCCGACTTCTATTTTTTTTGAGCGATTCCCGTTGGTTTTGCCTCTGCCTGTAACGGCGAATACCATTTTGGTCATTTGTCCAGATGCTGCGGTTAGGCATAGCTTCATCGCGGGTTGAGCGGCTTGGGGGAGTTGGTTAATGTGGTCTATGATTAAGTCCAGGTTATGTTGGGCGCGACCTGTGATTAGGTCGGATAGGGAGAGTTGCGGGGAGGCGTTTATGCGGCTGTTGGCGAAGAATTTAGGGGGACGAATGATTCTGCTTTTGTAGGTTGAAAAGGTTTGGATGAGTTGAAGGTCTTCTGGTGTGGGGGGGAGTACCAACCGGGTGGTGCTGCGATTGCCGGATAACCAAATTTGGCGTAATTGGTTGTTTTGCCAAAGATAGTGGGATGCGGTTCTTCCATCTTTGAGTTGATAGGTTTGGTTGATTCGGGGTTTGAGGGTTTTTTCTAGGAATAGGAAGGCATCGCGGATGAGGGGGTAATCGGGTGGGGAGATGAGTAGTTTGGTGAGTTCGGTGGCGATGGGGTTGATGTCTATTCCGATGAAACGGCGTTTCCGCAGCCGGGATTCGCGGGCGGCTGTGCCGGAACCGACGAAAGGGTCTAAGATGATATCGTTTTCTTGGGTTAGTTGTTGGATGGTTAGGGCGAGGGGTTCGTGGGGTTTTTTGCCCCAGTATTTGTGTAGTCTGTACCAGCCTGAATATCCGCTGGGATGAGTGATGCTTTGGGGGGATGGTTCAGGATTGTTGGCAAATTCTAGGGTTAGTTGTTTGTACACTCGGTTTGTTTGAGTTTGGTTTTATCAGGTTTTGGAGTTGGGGTGGGGGAGGTTTGATTTGGGGTTTGCGTTGATGGTTTCGGCGTTACGATGATAGGGCTAGCATCCTTTACTACGAACTACGAACTACGAACTACGAGCCTAAAGGTAGGGTGACGATGAATGTTGTGCCGACGTCAACTTCACTCTCTACTTTAATTGTCCCGCCATGTAATTCGACGGCTTTTTGTACTATCGATAATCCTAGTCCGGTTCCGGGTAAGTTGCTGACATTTCTCGCTCGATGGAAGGGGTCAAAGAGGTGGGATAAGTCTTCTCTGGGAATGCCAATCCCTTGATCCTGCATCCGAAAGCATACATTATTCCCCTCATAGGTCAACGATAACTCTATTGTACTGTCTGGTAGGGAATAGTTAATCGCGTTGGATAATAAGTTGCCTAATATCTGATAGAGGAGTTTTTCATCCAGGCAAACGCTATGATTTCTCCTTTGACAGTTAAAGTGAATCGTTTTACCGCTACCTGCTAAGACTTGATAGTCTTCTACCACACTTTGGCAGAATTGCTCTATGTCGATTAATGTAGGGCTTAATTCGAGTTTGTCGGCGCTGGCTTTACTAAAGACTAGGACATCATCTAATATTTTAGTAATCCGCCGCACGGCTTTATCGGTTCGTTTTATCAACTGATTGCATTTGTCCTCACTCAAGCCGTCGTGAGAACGGGCGAGGAGTTGCGCGGAAACGTAAATCATATTTAGCGGCGTGCGGAATTCGTGGGAGACGGTTTGGATAAAGCGTGATTTGAGTTCGCTTAATTCTTTTTCTGCTTCTAATTCTCGGCGTAAGCTTTCTACCTGATGGCGATAACTCATGTCTCGAATTAACCAGCGCAATCCCACGATTTCAGATTGGGGGTTGAGAACAGCAGAGATGGAAATCTCCGCCGGAAAAGGTTCGCTTTGGCGCGGTTGCAGGAATAGTTCCCAGTCTCTGTACAGCAGAGTTTTGGGAAAGTCGGCGGAGGATAAATGGGTTAGTCGGTTTAGCTGAGTGAGAAAGGTGGATTTGCTAGTGGAGGCGACAAAAACACCGAGGGGTTTGCCGATTAGACGCCTCTGTTCTATATTCAGTAGGGTGGCGGCAGCGTGGTTGGCGTCCTGAATTATACCGGATGCGGTGGTGATCACATAGCCGTCTGGGGCGAATTCAAATAATTCTTGATACCGTTGGCGTTCGTCTTCTGTGGCTTGATGCGCCGCTGCGAGTTCCTGATTCCGTTCTTGGATTTCTTCGACAGCAACTTGTAATTCCTCTAGGGTGGTTGATAATTCAGCAACGGTCTCAGTTAGCTGAATTGAGTATTGATCCGGTGAAATTTCAACTTCAGGTTGATTCTGTGTTAAGCGCTCTTGAGCTTTTTGAATATGATCCCTAATGGCTTCGGTTAATGTGTCTGAGGATACATTGAGTTTTTTTTTACTGATTGGTTACTATTCATTGTTTTCTCCATGACATCACTGGCGTCTAGGTTATCAAGATTTATCTATTGGTCAAGGCAGCATTTTATTTATGATTGCGTTTAAAAAGCAGTATTTATATTATACCTCATTTAGTCTAGTTATCAGTCATCAGTTATCAGTTATCAGTTATCAGTCATCAGTTATCAGTTATCAGTCATCAGTTATCAGTCATCAGTCATCAGTCATCAGTTATCAGTTATCAGTCATCAGTCATCAGTTATCAGTTATCAGTTATCAGTTATCAGTTATCAGTTATCAGTTATCAGTTATCAGTTATCAGTTATCAGTTATCAGTTATCAGTTATCAGTTATCAGTTATCAGTTATCAGTTATCAGTTATCAGTTATC